>JAAUOM010000178.1 GCA_012034865.1 Acaryochloris sp. CRU_2_0
TTGCCTGGAGCACAGTGGAAGCCTGAAAGCGTTCCTCAGATCGCCTCCCTGCGATGCGCTTATCTCAATGGGTTGCTCGACTTCTGACCTTCGAATATCCCTGTTCTTTCAACTTTGGGATGCTCCCTATTCGGCTAGGGCGATGGAATATCACCTTCAATCGATGGTTTCCCGCGCCCAGCGCTGAATCGCCATTGCCCAAGTAGTTTCCCCCATCGTTTTCACTTGGGTGAGCCAATCTTGTAAGATCACCGTGGTGACAATCGGCAGCGCAATTGAAACCGGGATTTCCTGATATTGGCCGTTGATAAGGGCCAACAATACTATTTTTTCACCGTCAAATTGCCATACTTCCGGGATACCGAGAGCGGCATAGATGGGAAGACGCGGGAGTGATAGACTCGTGATATCAATTTCGATCGCTAAGTCGGGTGGGAGATCGATCGCTAAATCAATATTCATTTTTCCCCGTATAATCGCCCCATTTTGAATATAATAGCACTCGTCAGGTTCTAGCCCTTTGACGAGGTCGGGTCGATTCCATGTACAGAAGCCAAGACTACAAATCTCGATCCCTAATGTCATGGTGATAATTTCGACCAGTCGCGCTAAATACTTCTTGTTTTTTTCATGAGGCGGAAGCGGCATAAAGATCTCTAACAGACCATTATCGTAGGTAAGGCGTTTGCTGGGTTGGGATTCGAGTTCCTGTACCAGGGATTGATAGGTGTCCCAGCTAATGCCTTGGAGTAAAACACTGGATGATGTTGCGGTGCGCTGTGGTGGGATGGCTTTTGGTGGTTCAGCAACCATAGCTAGACTTCTCCTGGTCGGTGAATTTGCAGCTTTTTTGGGTGAACCTGACTATATTTTAGTGCCGATAAATTATCGAGGGCGGTGAGTTGAACTTGATCAGGCTTTACAACGCTGTTCAAGCTAGGCATATAGCAATTGATTAAAGATGGCATTGGGAGTGAGCGATGTGATTAGGATGGCGACTCGCTGAGCGATTTCATAGGCGTTTTTCTGTGGGATGATAACAATCCCGGAGTGTTGTATTTCCAGTTCAATATATTGGAGATGTAAGCGCTCAAAGTCAACGCGATTATGGGTGAGAAGGCACCTGTTCAGGGCTGTAGCAAATTCTAGCTGCTGTCGATCGGTCTGACCTAGGGTCGATTGTTCGGGAGCGGTGGTGACATTGAGTCCGCGTGATTTGAGTAGTGTCGCAACAAGCGCGGACATATCCTCATCGGTGTAGAGTACGATAGATTTGGTCATACCAAGCCCAATGCAGATCTGACGATCGGGTGCACAAGTTCGTTGGGAACTTGATTTTGTTCGATATATCGGTTGATTTCGGCTTGGTGGTCGAGGTAAAAGCTGAGGGCATCGAAGATTTGGGCGAGGGTGAGGTGAGGGAGGTGATTGGGGATTTCTTCGGGGGGGGTGCCTAAGCGCCAGAGACCGACGATCGCTCGTACGGACGTACGAGTTCCTGTGATGATCGGTTCGCCGCTGAGGATTTCGGGGTTGCGGGTGACGTAGCGTGAGGTTGTTTCAACCAGCATGGCGGAGGACTCCGGGAAAAGTCGGATCAGTCCATTTTAGCAAGGGCCGCTGGATCTGTGGATTAGCTCTACCGATCGCCTTCCACTCCCGACTCCACCACCAATCGATAAACCCCAACCCTCTCCCCCACTGTCTTATCCCAACGAAATGGTTGATGCCAAGCTTGGCTGAGGTATTTTGAGTGCACATTCATATAATTCCGTATATCGCTGGGCTTGAAGTTCAATGCGGTATTCGGCCAGAGCGATCGCCCGACAATTCCGGGCCATTTGATGGCGTAAATCGGGGTCTGTCAATACCTGAATGATGCCGTTGCGGAAATCTTCGGTGTCTTCTGGAGCGGCAAGATAGCCCGTTTTGCCAGGACGAACTAAATCAGGAACGCTGCCAATTTTGAAGGAGATCATCGGTGTGCCGCAGGCCATGCTTTCTTGCAGGACGAGGGGCAAATGTGGATGGGGAGAAACGACTGAGCAGACTGGCACGGGATTGGTCGGTAAGCCATTAGCCGATCACGATTGTTTCCCGGATCCAGCGGCGAAGCGCTTTAGCCCAAGTCGTTTCACCCATCGTTGTCGCTTGGGTGAGCCAGGTTTGCAGAATTTCGGGGGTGACGATTGGTAAGGCAATTGAGGCCACGGCTTCTTCGTATTTCCCATTGATGAGGACAAGTATGTGCATTTTTGTACCGTCAAACCGCCAAACTTCAGGTATTCCGAGGGCGCGGTAGATGGGAAGACGTGGCAGCGCTGGATTCGTGATGTCAATTTCGATCGCCAAGTCGGGCGGCGGGTCGAGGGTTAGATCAATTGCCATTTTGCCCCGGATGGTGGATTCATTTTGAATGTAGTAGCACTCATCGGCTTCCAGTCCCTTTGCCAAATCTTTGCGACTCCAAGTCGAAGCACTTAAGCTGCGAATTTCGATATCCAACTCTTCCGTTAAAGTTTCCACAAACCTCCCTGTCCAGCGTTTGTAACTTTCATGAGGCGGGAGTGGCATAAAGATTTCTAACAGTCCATTGTCGTAGCTGAGCCGTTTGTTGGGCTGGGATTCAAGTTCCTGTACGAGAGATTGATAAGTTTCCCAGCTAATGCCTTGAAGTAAGACACTCGACAATTCTCCCCTCGGTGGTTGGGCGATCGGTTGTGGCGGTGTGCCTTGTTGCAAGGGGCCTTTTGGTGGTGCAGCAACCATGGCTAAATTTCTCCCGATCGGTGTTTTACTTCTCGATGGATAAGACCGCTATTTTAGCACTGATCAATTCTGGATCGACATCTCTCCCTAGGGAGATCGAATCTACTATTTCAACAACTCCTGATATAGCGCGATATACCGATCGGCCTGTTGCTCAATGCGGTATTCGGCCAGGGCGATCGCCCGACAATTCTGGGCCATTTGACAAAGTAAATCTGGGTCTTCCAATACCTGAATGATGCCGTTGCGAAAGTCTTCGGTGTCTTCTGGAGCGGCAAGATAGCCCGTTTTGCCAGGACGAACTAAATCAGGAACGCCACCCATTTTGTAGGAGATCATCGGTGTGCCGCAGGCCATGCTTTCTTGCAGGACGAGGGGCAAGTTGTCGGCACGGGTGGGGAAAAGGAAGAGATCGGCGGCGGAGTAGGCGATCGCCTTCAAATGGTCACTGCCAACATAGCCCAAGTTGATGCTGGGTATACCAATGGTTTCTCCCATTGCCTCGCCTCCCCGGCCCAACGTGAGCAAGATCGTATTGGCTTTGAGGCTTTCGGGCAGGCCAACTAAGGCTTTGTGCAACAGGTCGCCGCCTTTGCGGGTGTCGCTGAGGCTCGCGGCCCCAAACATGAGGACGTGTTTACCCTGGGGGATATTGAGGACTTGGCGGCATTGGGCATTTTCGATCGGTTGATAAACATCCGTGTCGATGCCGTTGGGAATATGGTGAATCGGGAAACGACTCAGCATACTGGCACGGGCTTGGTCGGCGAGCCATTGGCTGGGAGTGATGATGCTGAGGTTCGAGCGGCTGTAGACCCAGTTTTTAAGTTTCCATTCGATCGCCGTGGTGTCGCGGGTGATGGCGGGATAGGTAGCGAGGTCTGGGCATTGGCCGCAGCCGGTTTGCCATTTGTTGCAGGCGTAACTGTAGGCGCAGTGGCCGGTGAAGCTCCACATGTCGTGGAGGGTGAAGAGAGCGGGTTTGGAGGTGGTGAGGTTGTCGATCGCAAGATAATTAAAATACCCACCGTGAAGGTTATGGAAGTTGAGGATATCAGCTTCCGGATAGAAGGGGTGTTGGGTAATATTTGGGGTGGTTTGATGGCTGATGTAATTGAAGCCCAGGCGACGGGTAATCCGATCGATGTTTTTTTCGAGGTGGCGCGATCGCGGGACTTCGGCCACTAGGTCGCTGTTGGTTTCTTTGTGGCCGACGAGCTGGCGGGAGTGGATGCCTTGGGCTAGGAGACCTTGGTGGAGTCGGTAGCCTGCGATCGCCGCCCCCCCTCCAATATCAGACTGGTTAATATGGAGAACTTTCATCTGATTTATGCCCAAATTCTTTGAACGCCATAGGCATCGAACGCAACGTCGATACTTAGTATTGGAACCTCTTCAAAATGTGATTGCGCAATGAGAAGTCGGTCAAAGGGATCACGGTGATGAAGGGGTAAATTGTTTAACCCAAAGACATGCTCTAATTTAATCGGCAAAATTTGAATTTGATTGATCTCGATCTGCTGTTGAACTAAATCTTGCAGGGATTGGCTTAAATTGATTTTGCCAATTTGAGATTTAATTTGAACTTCCCAAATGCTAACAAGGCTGAGCAATAGATCATTCTGATCGTCCAGAATTTCTGATTGAACTCTATTCGAGAGCTTCTCAAAGTCTCCTGCAAGCCAAAGTAAAACATGAGTATCTAGTAAAAATTTCATACTTCACCCAGCCAAAATTCATCTGGCAGTGGTGCATTGAAGTCATCGCTCATCCAAATTTTGCCTTTGCTGAGGCCCAGGACGCGCTGCTTTTGAGGTTGGGGCTGTGAATATTTTTGTAGCAGAAAATCGATAAAATCAAAGACTTGCTGCTGCTGCTCGGCTGGCAGTATCAATAGCTTGCCCGTCAGTATTTCAGAAATGGCAGCTACTGCCGTTGGATTATAGCTAGTCATGGGGGTTACCTTCATCCTAGGAGAGCTATGCGCGTTTCTATTTTAACTGGGCTCAGTCTGAGTTGAGCGCTAGGCTTGCTAGGGTTTGATGGCTTCCATGTAGAGGGAGTCCGGTTTGTAGATGCTGCCATCGGGTTCTGTATCCAGGTTGAAGCTTGTCCAGTTGGGGATATAACTCTCAGTGGCGGTTCGTTGGGTGATTTGGGTGAAGCCGGTGTCTTTGAGGAGTTGAGAGAGGGAGTGGCGATCGTACATCCATTGATGAATTTCACCGCCTAGGCGGAAACGACCAATTTCTAAGGCTTGGTAGTCTGTTTTTCCAAGAACCAGTTTGAGCAAGGTTTCTCTACGATGGTGGGAGCTTTTTAAGAACTTATAGAGGGGTCTGAAGGTTTGTTTTAACCAAGTGTCGGAGGATGGTGGATTCTGCCGTTGCTGACGACCAGCTTCAATCAGGTTTCGAGCTTCTGTTCCCAAACGTTTGAGAATAAATTCTTCGTTGGGAATGTGCTTTTGCAGGAGGTAGGCTGCCATATCTCCGCCAGATTGGTTTCTGACGATTTGATCAAAGAGCTCTAGGAGAAGCCAGGTATGATTGTCTGCTGCTTCTTGAGAACCTTGTAGGGCTTGTTCTAGGGAAAAGATGTAGCTACGGGTGATTTGCTCTAAGTCAGGTATGGCAATGCGGATGATGCCGTTGGGTTGCAAAACTCGATGGCATTCTTTTAGAAAATTGGGGGCTTGAGTTTTGGAGAAATGTTCTAGGAGGTGGGAATGGTAGATGGCTTGGAAGGATGCTGGAGCGAATGGGATGCCTTGGGTGAGGTTGTGGGCAAGGATGTCTGGATGGTTTGAGGTGAAGTTGACGTTAGTCCAGGTGGGGTGGAAGCGATCGCCACAGCCTAGATTTAGATATTTCATGAGACTGCATATAGTAAAGGGTTTGAGTATAACTAGCAAGGCTTTGGTTTTAAGGATAAATCTCACTAGATTGAGATCTGTTATATTTAGATGAAACAAGAATGCGATGTTTAGCTGACCGTGCGATCTGTTTGATTCGACTGAGAGGCTTTTCAGCAGCTTTCGCAGCATAACCACCGAAGACAGTGTCAAATGTATACTGATCAGCCTCCCGATGTCTTAGAATAAAGGAAGGATGGCTAATTTGCGAGATTGACTCACAGGGTAAATTTGATAAAATGCTATTACCATTTGTATGTGTTGCATCTGCACGAAATCCGAGGTTAGAAACAAGATTAGATGCTGGGATAATCGACAGACCATTTTGGCTCCAGCAGGCATAAGTCCACATATAGTCCCAAACACTGGCATCTTGTTCCATAAACATCGATTGAAAGATATCAGTCCAGTATTTTTGCTCATAGGGATCTTCCAAAATTGAGATCATTCCTCCTGCATCCCTAAATTCTGGCCAGCTCCTAAGCTTAAAATCAAAGTATTTCCATGCTCGCCTCCAAGAAGCCCACCCCCACGAATGATTGTATCTTGAAAAGTAGTAGCTATAGTTAGTTCTATGTATATTTCCTTGAAAATTATTGCCTCCAATTTGCATCACTCTTGAGTCATCTCGATAATATTCAAGCAAGTGTTGACAATATGAAAAGAAAGACAGATCTGGCAAGCAGTCATCTTCTAGTACGATCGCTTCTTCAACTAGGGAAAAACCCAATCTAAACCACCTGCAATACGTATCCCGCAGCCTAAATTCGTATCAGAGTAATTTTTAAGGACTTCACAGTCCCAGTCTACCCGATCGATAATTGCCCTTGCCGCAGCACATTTTTCGGCTTCGCTAGGGCGATCGCTTCTAGGCCCATCAGCGATCACCATCAGCTTTTTGGGTTGGGCTTGACGGATGGTTTGAAATACCTGTTCAGTGGTATCAGGGCGGTTAAAAATGATAAGGACAACGGCAGTTTGCAGAGGCATAGTTGAATCTATACTTAATCTATTAAGGTAATAACCGAGTGAGCCAATTTACGAATTGTTCGATTAATGAAAGATCTTTTTTCGGGATTAGAAAATGATTTTTGCCTTGCTTAAGAAGTTTCT
>JAAUOM010000179.1 GCA_012034865.1 Acaryochloris sp. CRU_2_0
TCAGACCCCAGGATTTCCAGGGCAACGACATCGGCTTGTTGAGTGACCCACTGTGCCCAAGCATCGGGAGCCAATCCCAACAATCGTTTGCCGCCAATGTCTGATACTTTGGGCACTGCCTCTACCTGGGTGAGAATAAACAGCTTGCGACGGCCAAAGGCTGATCGGAGGTCATCGCGCTGAGTCGTTCAGGTTATTCTACTGGATGGAGGCAACTCCCAGATCGAGAGTTATCCAGGTGAAGGATTTATATCGACCTAGTGTTTCGGTATACTGTCTTCTCAAGTTTTCGCCAGCCTTGTCAAAAATGGCAAGTATGGATTAACAGCTACACCAATCAGTATGTATGGCAATACTAAACTCAAACCCTTACTCCCTAGCTGCCGCATAGTGAAATCATGGTTAACATGCTAAATATCAAGTTGTCAGAAGCTAAGCAAGCGATCGCGATTCCTGACTTCAAGAGTGACGATTTGCTGAGCCATGCTCTCACAGACCTTTCAACACTTCAACTGCCCACCGTCCCAGAGCAAGAGCGACAAAGCATTGTGCTTAAATACCGACGGCTAGCATTTCTGGGCGATTGCTTGCTTGATGCTGCCCTGGCTGACTACCTTTTTGGTACCTACCCAGCGTTAACCAATCAAGAACTTGATACTCGGAGGCAGGCCATTATGTGCCGGGAATCCTTGACTAAATTTGCGATGGAGCTAGGTTTGCCCAACTTCTGCTCATCCTGGAACAGACAAAACCGAAAACGACCCACAGAGGAACCGGGAGTCTACGGGGAAATGTTCGAGGCTGTAGTTGCTGTGATTTACCTAGATGGGGAGCGCAATTTTGAACGAGTCTATAGGTGGTTGTGCGATCACTTCCTCCAGCACTGTTAAATCCTCTGCTAAGGAACCTTTGATTTCGCCCTCGACTACGACACAACTGTTACGATCGGAAACCTGGATATGCTTGGCCTAGAGGATTTTCCTGGCTACGGCTATCCAATAGCAACAGACTTCATGACTTAAAAGCTAACCTTGAAGTTCAAGTATTTCCATACTCTGGGAATCTTCCAGATAGCAGTTGGTCAATTGGGTCGGCTTGCAACGCTGAATATTAGTGACAATGTTCTGAGCCTGTTCAGCTTCTAGGTCTTCAACATACCCAGGCAAAGCTACCTCTGCCTCCTTTCGACTTAGAAATGGGCCAAAAAAGTACGTACAAGTCGGGAATGAAGTTTTAATTTCAACCCACCAGGCTAGGCCCAAGTGATTGGTGAGTTCAGCAGTATAACTCAGTAGATCACGCATCATATTGCTGAGAATGGGGATTTTCTCATATTAACGAAAACAATTGGGCGTTTGAGGTATACGTCAGCACGAAAATCCCCTCAACGATGATGATCTGCCTGGGATGCACCCGCTTGGTTCCCTTGCAAAGGATAAAATTTGAGAAAGGAACTACACTCTTAGCTAAAACAGAGAACTACATCGATTTTGAACTGCTACCTCATTCGCTTTCTGAGGAAAGTCGCCTGATATCGGCCATCTGTTTAACTACGCTGGCAATCGGCACTGCAATCACTAATCCCAGAATACCAGCCGTCTTCCCCCCTAGAAAAAGTGAAACAATCAACCAGATCGGATTGAGGCCAATTGAATGACTCATGATGCGAGGGGAAAGTAAGTTATCATTCAAAAAGCTAACCATAATCGCCACCCCAAAAACCTTCAGCCCCAAGCTAAAGTTATCTAGTGCCACCAGCACACTCACGATTATGATCATGAGTGTGCTGGCATAGGGAATGAGGATTGCTACGCCTATGCTGACACCATAAAGCACAGCATAGGGAACATCGAGGAGGAGAAAAACAATAGTTTGAGCAATACTCAAAATTCCTGCGAGCAGGGCTTGGGAGGCAAAGTAGCCTCGAAATGTGCTTTGGATAGAGTTTTGCAAGGGTAGGCTCCACGGAGATGGCACCCAACTAAAAAGACCATCCCAGGCATTTTCTCCCCCTAAAACGATAAAAATGGTCAATACTATCAACAATAAGATGTTGATCGCTCTACTGATAGTTCCTAGGATTACATACAGTAATTGACTACTAGTAGCTTGCAACAACTGCGATAATTGCCCGATTCCTCGTTCTGCCAAGTTACTTAAGTTACCCGGAAATTGCTGAGCGATCGCCCATGCTTGGAAAGCTTGGAGTTGTTGAGATCCTGAATCAATTAGTCCAGGGAGGTTGGTAACCAGTTCACTCAGTTCTTCGATAATTAATGGCACTAGGACCAGACTTAACAGCGCCAAGCACGAGAGGGTGACAATAAACACCAAGCCGATTGCTGCTCCTCGATTCAGTCCACGTTGCTGTAGCAATTGAATGGGTAAATTCAGCAAAAAGGCCAGAACAATAGCAGTTATAAGGAGACTAGATAAGGGTTGTAATCGATTAAATAGAAGTAGCACTAACCAACCATTGAGATAGCCCAAGGGAAAAATAAGCCAAGGCCGAAGCCAGTCAGAAAACTCTTTCATCGGTTGTAGGATGTTAAATACTTTGAGGAAAACTTGTAATAGTGATCGTGGCTCATTAGCAGAGCTTGGCCAGACATGCGATCGGTCAGGGCTTGGGCCAGGGTAGTCTTGTCTGCGTCGCTGCCAAGTGTGCTTGACATTTAATAGGGGGGTGATCTAGTTCACAAAGAAGTTACCATCTGGTAGGCTCATTGGGTTTCTTTCTGTCTTGATGTTTGCATGAGTCAATTTTCAGGTTAAGTTAATCATGATCCAATTCTGAGATTAAACTTTGACACGAGTCATTACTATCTATAACCAATCAGGAGGAGTGATGAAAACTTCCCTGACTATGAATCTTGGTTATCAACTCTCTCAACGTGGTCACAAAGTGTTACTAGCAGACATGGATCCGCAAGCTAGTCTAACTGTATTCTTCGGCTTAGAACCTGCTGATCTTGAAAACACTATTGCTGAATCAATTCTCAATGGAGAGCCGCTACCTATTCATTTTTCGATCCATTCAGTAGACATCATTCCATCAAATATTACTCTCAGTGCTGCTGAGATTCAGTTAACATCTGTCATGGCAAGAGAGTGGCAACTGAAGTCAGCATTAGAACCAATCGAAGCAAAGTATGACTTCATCTTGATTGATTCGCCTCCTAGCCTTGGCATTCTCAGCATTTTAGGATTAGTCGCCTCTACTCATGTTTTAATTCCTATCCAAACTCAATACAAGAGCTACAAGGGAACCGAACTCCTTTTGGATAGCATTAAACAAGTCAAGATGAAGGTTAACAGTCAATTGGGAATTGCAGGAGTAGTCCCAACCATCTATGCATCTGGAAACTCTCAAGATAATGCCATCTTGGATGCTATCAAACAAAATCTATCGTCCATAACCCACATTTTCCCCCCTGTACCAAGATCAACGGCATTTGCAGACGCCTCAATGGAACATTTACCTTTAGCTATTTATAATCCTAAGCATCCAGTTGTGAATGTATTAGAGGAAATTGCTGGTGGGTTGGAGAATTTATCATGAGTAGCAAGCTTAGATCGCCAGTGCCAGCAATGCGAGGAGTGAGTGCTTTCCTAAGCACTGATCAGAAGACTGATGCATCTCTAAATACTACGAATGCGCCTATTGAGAAAATCTCGACTTCTTCTACCCAGCCAAGAAAGTACTTTGATAAAACTAAGATGGAGCAGCTCATTGAATCCATCCGTCAACATGGAGTGCTTGAGCCGCTTATTGTCAGGCCGTCAGCCAACGGTAGTTGCGAATTTGAATTAGTTGCTGGGGAACGACGATTACGAGCTGCTCAAGTCATTGGACTTAATGAAGTTCCTATTGCTATTAGAGAACTATCAGATGAAGAAGCTTCTGAGATAGCCTTAGTTGAGAACCTTCAACGGGAAGATCTAAATACGATAGAAGAAACTGAGGGAATCCTAGAACTATTAGCTTTGCGACTTCAAACATCCAGGGAAGAGGTAATAAGAGTTCTCAATCAGAATGCTAATGCTAAGAAACGAGAACAATCGCTGACGGATAACGTTATCCGTCAACTTAATGAGATCAACAAGATCTTTATAAAGCTTGGTACGATTACCCCTGAGAGTTTTCGTGCAAATCGTTTACCCTTACTTAATCTTCCTCTTGATGTCTTAGAGATATTGCGAGAAGGGAAGCTAGAGTATACAAAGGCCAGAGCTATTTCTAGAATCAAGGATGAACAGACTAGATTAAAAATATTGAATGAGGCAGTTCAGAACAATCTCTCGCTCAATGAGATCAAAGCAATTATTAATGAGTTAAAAACCTCATCAAACAAAAAAGTTCCAAAAACTGTCCAGAATTTTTACGATCGCGTATCTGTAGTCACAACCAAATTAAAAAAATCCCAGGCTTGGACTGACAAAAACAAGCGGAAGCAAGCTGAGCTACTTCTAAAGGAGTTAGAGAACTTGGCTGAATGATTACCAGTAACAGGTGAGTCTCATGATCGCCTACACTCGGACCACCGCTGATCGCATTCTGCAACTGCGCTATAAGGTCTTGCGGCCAGGATTGCCGATCTCAGAGGTAATCTTCCCAGAAGATTGGGACCAGGCAACACGACACTATGGGGCCTTCGATGACCAGGGAAAAGCGATCGCTTGCGTCACCCTTATCCCCTCCACTTGACAGGAGGAACCCGCATGGTGGCTCAGAGCGATGGCGACTGCTCCAGGCTGGAAAGTCCAAGGAATCGGCACAGGGTTGATCCAGTGGGTGCTGGATGATTTGCAAGAATATGATTTGATCAGACCGATTTGGTGCGATGACAAAGTGAAGTCTTCAGCGTTCTATCAGGGGTTGGGCTGGCAAGAAGTCTGGGAAGATTTTGCGAATGGAAATGCGGGGCTGACGGTGAAAATACTCAAAGGTATCTTGCAAAAAGAACCCAAAAGAGACGATTCTGCTTAGTGAACACCAATTGTTCCAGAATTGGTTGTAATTGGAACAGCTTAACTCTAAGTTCTTTACACTTCTTCAACCTCTAGTTCTTACTAGGTTGAGCAGCCCGAAGTCTTATCTCCTGAATCCACGCATTGCTAAAATCCTCAAATTCCTCCCCAGGCGAGAGGACATGGGTCGATCCCTCCTGACTCGCGATAAATTCGTCCCGCCACAACTCCCAAGCCCGAATGGAGGGCAGCTCTAAATTGGCACAGTATTCCTGCCAGGAATCTCTCTGAAAGCGTGATGAATCACTCAGAACTTGCTTGAATTGAACTTCGATATAACCTAAATCAATCAGCTCTTGGATGAGGGATGGATACCCAATTGGTGGCTCACCATTGTCGAAAATCGGTGTTTCAAACGAAAGATGAAGCATTTCACCGGAATGTTGTTTGGCAATTCTCAGAATTTCTAATTGAACCTGTGACAGAGAGGGGATGCAAGTCATTGTCTATTCTCACGCTAAAAACATCCTATCAGAACCCAGCCCCCAGGCTCCCCCAGAGGCCAGATATCAGGTGCATGGCTAGGCTTTTGCAGCTTCCTCCTCAATCAGTCGTGCGATCGCAGACTTCCGACCACTCCTAGCAGCCCGACGCTTGGCCGCGACAGGAGCCGGGTCGTCCGGGATGGCCAGCTCATCCTCTACAGGAGGATCAAGGACTTGGATAGGCTCATCGACCTCAGCGATAGGGTCTACCTCTGTCACAGGTGCTTGTTCCGGTTCAGGCTCAGTGGCATCCTCGATGGGCTTTTCATTGGTAAACTGTGCCACCCATCCCCGCAAGTCCTCAACCTGACAGCGGTGGACTGCCCAGCGAGAATCTAGGGGACGGGCGACATACTGCTCTAGAAGTCCCTGAAGGTAGTCTTGAGCGCGATTCTTGGTGTGATTGAGGAGGGCGATCGCACTCTCCTTAATTTCCTCAATCACAGGGACAACTTGAGTTTCCCGGTAAGCCAAAACTTTGGCATTGACGATACCTCGTGCTTGGCCACCATAGCCGATGACCTTTTGAGCATCTTGAGCGGCTTGGTTGAAGAGGGCGAGAGCTGCTTTGCTTGCCAAGGAACCAACTTGGGTGGCGGCGGTATCGATCACCTGGGTGTGATCAGCTTGTTTAATGGTGATGCTGGTGATGAGTTTCATAGATTTGTCCTTTGAAGAATAGTAGATAAGGCACGACTGGCAATTGCAACCATGTCGGCCATTGGTCATGGTGAAAACTGGAACGGGTGGGCTTAGCCCAAAGAGAATATACCCGTGCCAAAAATCCAGGCTCAGGCTTGAGCTGTGATGAGGTGAATTTCGAGAAAAATGCTTTGGCTGGGATCTGCCCATCGCCTATCGACCAGGATAGCGTGGATGACTTGGTGCTGGAAGGATTTGGGGATTAGAGTTCCTGATCGGTTGGCTAGGGAGACTAGGCAATGCTTATGATTAGTGTGCTTACAACCCCAGGCTGGGGCCTTCATCAATTTGCTGGGAACGCTGCTGTCTGGGAGTCTGCTGTCCTTTGGCTTGGGAGACAGCGACCATTTTCTTGGCATTTTTTACGATCAAATTGGCAAAGTGTTCAGCTATATCCCGATTTCCTCCATGATTTCGTACAAACACTTGATATTGAGGATCCCTGGTGAGCATTACTTTAATTGACTCATCGGTATGGTTAGCTCGTAAGGCACGACCAACCACTTGATACGTAAAGGCTGCTTTTATCGCGTGGGTTGAGACCCGCAC
>JAAUOM010000180.1 GCA_012034865.1 Acaryochloris sp. CRU_2_0
CGCCTTCGTTGAGATGGCGAATGATGCCGAAGAAGCCAAAAGCAATTGATGAACTAGAAGGGGGCTGAATGGATGGGACGCACCCTCAAAGTGAATAAGGCAAAGCCTCGTGAGAACAGAGGGGGTGGCGGTAACTTTGGGGATGGACGACGCTACTAGGGCTAATTAGCATTAAGAGGATTTAATCGCATAACTCACAGTCTAATTGAGTTATGCGATTCCCTGGTTACTAGGTACGAGTACTTAAACCTGAAGAGGCTGTTTCTCTTCACATACAACAGCCTCAACACCCCCACCCAAACTCTCGCCCTCTCCATCCTGTTCCTAAAGCGATAAGGTTAGCCTTCTTCCTAAAACTTGCTAGTCTGCAACAAAGCCGGCTGCTTGGTGGCTACCATCACAAAATGGCTTATTCTTGGATGCACCACAACGACATAGGGCAGTATGAGTGCCATGCCATGCCTCGCGACCACTGCTAGCAATCATCGTCACATTCCCGGATAGCAACAGAGGGCCATCTTTGACCCGCTTGATCGTGAGTTTGCCCCCTGTCTGATTCAATTCTTGCCCGGTCTCGCCAACAGCTCCATAATCTTGAAACTCAACCTTCTCATGGCTGTTATCGCAAAATGGCTTATGCTCAGATTGACCACAGCGACAGAGGGCAGTGCGAAACTTCACACCCGTCATGTCTTCGGTTGCTCCATCTATGTCCAAATCTCCACGCACAAAGAGCGGGCCATTATAGGAGACCACAACTGTATTCGTGTTTGCAGAGGTTTCTGGTGATCCACCCACTTTGTGCTGATAGGTTAGAGCACCTGTCGGACAGCGCCCAACTACGTCAACCACTTCCTCACTTGAAACTAAATTGGGTTGGCACCAGGGGTTGCGACCGCCCACAAAAGTTCTCCTTTCGCACGACCACATTCACCAATGTGAATGCAAAGACGTTGATCCCAGGTAACATCTATATCTTTGCCAGGATAGTTATAAATGTGTGTGTCGCTCATGTTCATTCCCTAATTTTTATCCACAGTCCAAGTATATTCTTGCCCAAGCCATTGCCGATCTCCCTTGTCAGAAGCTACGCTGAAGCTGCACCAGAACCTTCAGCCATCACAGCTTCCACGTCTACAACTGTCACTGTAATCCCCTCTCGCTGACACTGGTACTCATACAGCTTGCCCCCCTTGAGCTTTGCCCAGCATTCCTCTTCCACCAGTGAGGAGTGTAGATGAATCCGGGTCGTGGGATCACAGATCTGATCGCGCTGAACCATGATCTTTTGCCACTTGCCATTCCACACCCCGATCATCACCCAGCATTCTGGATTGTCAGTGCTCGGCTCATACGCTCCACAACACTGAAGCGAGATTATCGCATTTGAGTCGTTTGAGGTGAAAAATGCCACAGTCGTGGCAGCAGGCATTGAAGCGGATAACGGAGTGATTCATGTCCTGGATCAAGGCATCCTGATGCGATAAATCATGACCTTACTCATAGACTTTGTCTTGTCCTTGTATCTTACCCATCACGGATCAAACTTTTTCTGAGCGCCGTTACTGAGCACCGTAGTAAAAAACAATCTCTTTATCCTTGAGAGGCGCAAAATCAGCTTCGATCAGCATTTGATTTAGCACGGTTTGGCCAATATGCTTGGCTCCAATACGAACGATACGGGACCGCATCGTATTTGATACACCGCTCCGCTGACGCTCGCCTTCTAGGGCCATTACTTGTTGGTAAAGAGCCAGTTTCGCTGCCGGAATCGGAGAGCCATCTAAATCGAGTCCCTGGGCGATCGCAGTATCCACAGCATCAGCACCCATAGTAGAAGAGTGGGGAGTTTGGGTCATGGTTAGGTTTCAAAGCAATGAAATATTATACGTTTTTTGGGCCAGGTTCAAAACCAGATAACTCTATCAGGAGCGATTAGGGTAATCTGAAGGCTTGATGTCCCTTCTGCGCATGGAGCGCCAAGCATGATTTCACACCCTGCAATTACAACCAGCCTTTCTCCAAGAACCCGCAAACATATCGGTATTCAAGCACTCTCAAGAACCAAGGCTATCTCTGAGTAAGATTTTGCCAATTTAGGTTGGTCACCCCCTTCCCTACATTGAACATGGATCGGTTTGAGTAGATTATTTGGTAAATCCTTTTCTGGAGATCGCCATCCAGATTCTCTGGCGGGTCTACTAACAGCTTACACTGGCTCCTCTAACAGACAAGGGACTATGTTGGGCGTTTTCTCCTTACACCAACTTTTCAAGCTCGGCTAAGTGTCGTATTCGTCGTGCAAACGCCACCACCCATACGGCGGGGTCTGTGGCCAACCTTCAGGAGAGTCTTCCCAGGTTTCCTGACGACCGTACGGTGTAAGGTCAAGTAATCGGAAATGGGTGTCGAACAGCTCACCGCCACGGGCGGTGGTGAAATATGTGCGGTATATGCCGTTCTTATCATTACAAATGAACACGTTGATGGCAAACCCCTTTCCCGCATCAAAAGCGTCAGCGAAGCGGCGACCGTGATCGGTGTACCAGCGAGCGTTCCAACCCATCCGCTTTTGTAGAGCAACGATCTCGTTCTGCGGTGCTGGTGACGTGAACACGAAGCTGGTATCTCTGGCATTGACGTGTGAAAGATTGTGGCCGACGTTGTCCATGACCATTGAACAGCCTTCACAGGGTGCCGCGCCGGGCTCCAACATTGCGCTATAAACAATCAGTTGCCGACGCCCATCAAACAAGTCAATCAACGATACCTTACCCTCAGGTCTGGTGAAGGCGTAGTCATCTTCGACGGGGACCATCGGTAGTCTGCGGCGCTCGGCGGCCAGTGCGTCCAGCGCTTGCGTAAGCTCTTTTTTCTTGGCGCGCCTCTCGCCATTTTTCAAGCGATGCGACTTTGGGAAGTGCAATCTTACTCGCTGTCATGATACAGGCTCCTTTCGTTCAAGATGCACTTAATAGTCGAATGGGTAAGGTCGATTTCGACAAGACGCCCAACTATAGAACCCATTTGACATCTTTTCTTGCAATGCAAGGGCTTCAGGAAAGCCGTTTTAATTAGCTTAGCCACAATAAGGGTTCAGGACGCCAGAAAATTATGAGCAATGACTACTAGAATCATGAAACCCACATGGGGATTGGGCTTATAAATAGGAAAATAGGTGTCAAATGGGTTCTATAGAATCTGCATCAAACAAGATATCGAGCTTGCGATACGTTGATCTGATTGATGGACAAGACTTTGTGGTGTTGGAACTAGGATCGACTTTTACCTGATTTAACAGACTGAAACCATCTTAGGACATTCGCATCGGCATCATTATCAATCGAATTAGTCCAGTCACTATTTCGGTTAGAGCAGCCCTAATGCTTGGAAACTTCGACGAGTGATTTCTAGCCGCTTGGCAGCGTCTTTTGCAGTGGGCATCACAATATTTGTAGCAAAGAAATAGATATTATTCTTCTGTTCCAAATAACCCACCAGCCAGCCAACCCCAGGATTAACACTGCTGATCCAACCTGTCTTTCCACGCAAAGTATATTCCGGTGTTTTCTCAATAATCATAATATCTTTGACAAGCTCGATCGTGCGTTGTGAAAAGGGCAAGTCATTTTGCTCTAATCGTTGCAGGAACTCAATTTCCTGCTTTGGTGTAATTTGTAGTGGGCCATCTAACCAGAAATGATCAATCTGCTCGGATGTGCCAATCTGACGATTGCCATAGCCCACTTGCTGCACAAACCGCTGCATCCGTTCATCCCGTTTTTTCGGGCGAGGACTTGATAAAACCAAACAGTAGAGTCTTTGAAGGCTTGACGCAAGTTTGTATCCCGATTCCAAGCAGGAATTTCACGGGTGATCCCATCCCATGTCAGCACTGAAACATCATCTCGAACTACCCCTGTTTCAAGGGAAATCAGGGCATTCAGAATTTTGAAGGTAGAAGCGGGGAAGAAAGCAGTGCTATTACGGGACGGATTGTGCTCGTAGAGGCGTTGATTATTTTTATCATAAATGACGATCGCGCCGTTTATCTCTAGTTCCCGGAATGCTTGCTCAAGATTTGGAACTTGGGCAATTTCAGGATTAGGAGTAGTTATTGGGGTTGGTGCAAGTTGCGATCTCGCTGAGAGAATCGTCAGATTACCAAGGAACAGTAGGGTGATCGCACAACTGATTAGCAGAGAAAGTCTTCTGAATTTGTGCAGAAAGCGCATCTTGATCCTCATAAGTTTTCATCTTTTTCGGAACTTACTGCGGGGCTGGATTGACTATCCATTGAACAAGTTGGAGTACAATACCATTGGGATCGACCACTTGAAAGAATCGTTCACCCCAAGGCTCAGTCTGAATTGGAGTCGTAATCATCACCCCTTCGGCTTGCAATCGGGCGTATTCGCGATCGATATCGTCTACTACAAAAGCAATGAGCAGACCATCGGCTCGATGCCCTTGCATATGTGTGGGTTTAAAGCTTTTCAGCCCAGTCTGAAGAAAGATCAAGTTAAACCCAGCGTCTGGTCTGGAGAGCGAAACAAAGCCATCGGCTGACATCTCTTCGCTGAAGCCGAAATGTTGCTTGACGAACGTAGCCGATGCCGTCACATCATCGACATTAAGTGAAATCGCTGAAGCTGTGATCTGCATATCGTTTCCTTGAAATACAAGATTCATGGATAGGTTGCTTGTCGAGAAGCGACTTCTCTTTGAACGAATTAATAGGTATGCTATCAGCTACGGTCAACAATCTTGGCAATCTGCTATTAATTTCATGCAGTCTGTACCCTCATCAAGCTCAAATTATAAGGTTGCGAAACAGCGAGCAGAGGCATATCAGAAAATTTGACCTATGCTCAACAAAAGGCCAATCGATTGCAACAAGAGCAGGTGAAAATGCAAAAAGCTCAGATTGTCCGTGGGAAAAAAGTTTTCACAAGTCTTAAGGGGATTTATCAAACTGCTGGAGAAGCTACTGCTAAACCTGTTGTTAGAGTCGTTATTCCTCAGACAGAGTGGGAACAACTATCTAAATCAGATCAAATTAGCTTAACAATGTATGCGGAAAGTTTGGTTTCAGTTGTTAAGTCCAATCCCTCGAAGTATGTCTCAATTCCTTCATCTGCGCCTATATACAATACTTTTGTGAGTAAAATCGCAAACCTACGTCAAGATTGTTGGTCAATTGTCATGAGTTTCAAAGATAGCCAGCCTTACGGTATTGATGAAACTATCGTTCAAGGGGACACGCCATGGATGATGGAGGATCCGTGCTGTAGAGGAATCAAATCATCTGAGTTTCGCAATTAGTTTTAATTGCGGAAATTGCCAAAGTGGGCATTCTGAGAGTAGAGTCAAACGTCACCCATGCAAAATTTTGCCACCAAAACCGATGCAATCACCTACGCCAGAGGATTTGGCTGGAATAAAGTGGATGGCGAAAGAGCGTTCAAGGACTTAAATTTGCCGACAGACGAAGTCACATTGCTCAATGCAATGGTGCGGTTTGCTGGCCCGGAACTAAAGCATCGACAACATTTACAAGGGGCGCAAAAAGGCCAAGTCACGCTCAAGAAAAAAGAACTGGAAGCCATTGAAAAGCAGTATGAGCAAATGGTTCAAAGCTATGAGAATCAAATCCGCTGCGATCGCAGCGATTTCACCATGATTATCAAAACTTGCTACGGCATTGCCCAGAAATTTGGATACAAAGATCCCTGGATTGAGAGCTTGATTGTGGCCTATGACCAATATGTAAAGGGGGGCCATAAAGCAGCATGAATCTTAATCGTCATCAACTGATGGGTACGGGTCTGAGTGCTTACCAGGCCACCCAAATTACCAAGCCTTGCCCACCTCAAGGTAAAAGTGGTCGCAAAAATCTCTATGCTGCCAGCGATGTAATGCAACAAATTCACATCCGGTTGCAACAGCGCATTCGCAAAACCACCAAGGCAATCCTGGTGAAAGCGCTGGAACTATTGCAGGATTTGACCGCTAATGTAGTGAGCGTTCCCTTTGGTACGGATTCATCCATTATGGGGGCAGCAAAGCGCCTTCTGAGGTCAGTAAACAATCCTCAAACGGAGATTCATCGGCTTAAAGTCCTAGAGATTGCTGGAAAACATGCTGCAAGATGATTTGCTATCAATAATTTCTCGATTGATTCACGGTCTAAACACCCCTAAACTGGCGGTTCACCGACAGTCGGCCCAACGCATTCGGCCCAACGCATTCGGCAAAAATACACCCCTTTGGCAATATTCAAACGGTGGCGCGACTCAGACGAAGGGCAGCAGTGGAAGAAAAAACAGTTTGAGAACATCAAAGGGCAATGCCCGATTTGTGGCCTTGTTTTGCCCATCGATCACTTCCAGATTGATCACACTAAACCGCTGAAACATCATCCAGATCTAGCTGTTGAACTTGCGAATTTGCGCCTGTTGTGCGGACCCTGCAATCTGCACAAGGGTGCTGCGATCCCATCGCCGGATTAAGTCCACTTAAAAGGTACACTTCAGTGCCCAGTCTGATCAATCGGGTCGAGGAAGGCATTTCTCCCTCACCCCCCAATCCGCTCTATCGCCTCCGGTGGCCGCAGCTCGATCACCTGCAAAATCTACAAATTCTTAGGTAATATTACTTCGATTACTATTGAGTGGTTCGTCAGTACGTCGATACTGAATTATAAGCATCTACCA
>JAAUOM010000057.1 GCA_012034865.1 Acaryochloris sp. CRU_2_0
CGACGATGCCAAGGTGATCTACATTTTGAACGACCAGTTCTGAATGGATAACAACCTCCTCGTTGAATCGCTTTCGGCTCACTTCATCCTAATTCCTGAATCCTCTCTCCAAACAGCGGAATGTGGGCACTATTAGTAAAGCACTCACTCAACGTATAGAGCGGACTAATGGAATTGTTCGCTAACAAACGGGAAGATGGCACCGACGTCAAAACAAGTTTGGTAAGCTTTAGGAGCACAGTGAAGTGACCCTAAGATTGGTCATCAGCTACTTTAACTGGATTTGGCAGTATTCTCATTTAAGAAACACAGCCGCACAAAGAGCAAAACTAGCCTCAAAACCCTGGATTTGGAATGACCTGGCTACATCCCCACTCTTGTCTGAACCACGATCTGCAAATCACTCAACTGGACGATGCGATAGCCATTAAATTCAGTGTCTAGGTGAGGTAGGGTTAAAGAGACAGGGGTAACTTGCAGCCAAAAGGGTTCAATCTTAAAGCTATAAACGGGCAGTGCCACCATCAGTACGAGTAGGGAGAGCAGCCCCCCTACAAGTCTACGCCGCCAACGCCTAAGCTGCTTGCGGTGATGCTGGGTCATCCGACGGTTCTGCTGTCCCATAGATCCAGACTTTAGGTCATCCGGTGGTGACTTAACTTCTCTTGCAACTCACTGGGTTGAAAGACCCCATGCTCAGTAATGATGCCTGTAATCAACTCTGCTGGGGTAACATCAAAAGCTGGATTATAGAACTCTACCCCCCCCGGACAGATATCGGTATTGCCAATTTGGTAAATTTCCGAGGGATGTCGTTCTTCAATGGGAATACCCTGACCATCGGCGAGATCAAAATCAATGGTGGATAAGGGAGCCGCCACATAAAGGGTAGATGATGAGCTTGGGCAGCGAGAGCCAAGCTGTATGTTCCAATTTTATTGGCAGTATCACCATTGGCAGCAATGCGATCAGCCCCAACCACGACGAGATCAATCAAGTTTTGCTGCATACAATGAGCCGCCATACCATCGGTCAGTAGTGTCACTGGAATCCCTTCTTGGACACATTCCCAAGTGGTCAGTTTTGCCCCCTGCAAGCGGGGTCGAGTCTCATCTGCATAGACGCGGGCCAACCGACCGACTGACCAAACCGATCGCACCACTCCTAAAGCGGTACCATACCCTGCTGTAGCTAAAGCGCCGGCATTACAGTGGGTGAGAATGCAAATCTTGTCAGGATCCGGAGGCAAAATACTGAGACCATGTTCGCCAATAGCTTGACAGGTACGCAGGTCAGCCGCCGCAACCTCTTGGGCAGTTTGTAGGAGTTGGGTTTGGATTTGGGAAACGGATCCTAATGTCTGGTGTGCCACTTTCAGCATCCGATCCACGGCCCAACCTAAATTGACCGCTGTCGGTCGGGTGGCTTTGAGTTTGTCAGCAACCACTGCCAAGGCATCTAGAAAGGAGTCTCGCTCTGCTGTATCTATCTCTCGGCTACCGAGATACAGGCCAAAGGCCGCAGCGACCCCAATGGCAGGCGCGCCCCGGACAATCATGGTTTGAATGGCGATCGCCATGTCATCGACGCGGCGAATCTCTACTACATTAAATTGTTGGGGAAGTCGGGTCTGATCAATGAGTTCAACGTGGTCGCCACGCCAAACAACAGGGTAAACGGGGTTGGCAACCGATACAGTCATTGAATTCTAGTAGTGTGATCAATAGTTAAGGAATGCAGGATTTTGAGAAAAAATTAGGCAACGTAGCTGGGGGCTGGCTGTTTTTGCAGCACTCCTAAGACTCGTTCTGCGACTTGGGCAGGCATGAGTCCTAAGGCTGCTTTGGATTGATCAGGGGTGGCATGCTCAACGAGCTGATCGGGGATGCCAATCCGGGTCACAGGGACACAAACCTGATGATCCATCAGGGCTTCCAATACGGCAGAGCCGAATCCTCCTTGCACACACCCTTCTTCCAAGGTCACAACCTGGCCAATTTTCTGTGCTAAGGGAATGATTAACTCGGTATCCAAGGGTTTGGCAAAGCGAGCATTGACAACGGTGGCTCGCAAACCATGTTCGGTCAGCAGGTCAGCGACTTGAGTTGCCAGATTGACCATGGTGCCATAGGCCAGGAGCAACACATCATCTCCGTGACGCAGGGTTTCAGCCTTACCGATGGGGAGGGGTTCCCAGCCTTCTGCCATCAAACCGACACCTAGACCATTGCCGCGAGGATAGCGCATGGCAATGGGGCCATCGGTGTAGTGAATACCGGTGACCAACATTTGCTGCATCTCGGCTTCATCTTTGGGTGCCATCAGCACCATATTGGGTAAGCAGCGCAAGTAGGCGATGTCATACATGCCCTGATGGGTAGGACCATCTGCACCAACAATGCCAGCGCGATCCAAACAGAAAAAGACGGGTAAGTTTTGGATACAGACATCATGAATAATCTGATCGTAAGCCCGTTGTAAGAAAGTCGAATAGATGGCAACCACAGGCCGCATCTGTTCACAGGCCATCCCTGCGGCCAAGGTAACTGCATGTTGTTCGGCAATACCGACATCAATGTATTGTTTGGGCAATTTGGCCTGTAATTTATCGAGTCCTGTGCCAGTGGCCATGGCAGCGGTAATTCCTATCACTCTGGGATCATTTTCCGCTAGCTTAATCAGAGTTTCGGCAAAAACTTTGGCGTAACTGGGGGGTTTGGGCTTATTGGAGGGCTTGGCTTTGCCTGTTTCTAGGTTAAAGGGACTTTGGGCATGGTAGCTGACTTGATCTTGTTCTGCGATCGCATATCCCTTGCCCTTCGTCGTCGCCACATGAACCAACACTGGCCCTTCGTGCAAGTGGGCTTCCTTAAACGTGGAAAGCAACTCTTCTAAGCTGTGACCATCTACTGGTCCCATATAGGTAAAACCCAGCTCCTCAAAGACAGCCCCCACTTTAGAAACCGCTAGGCGCTTCATCCCACCTTTCAAGCGCTTCAGTTCTGGCGAGATGGATTCACTAAAGGGTAACTGTTTGAGGTGCTCTTCAAAGTTGTCAGAGAGAAACTGAATGGGAGGGCTGAGTCGCATTTTGTTGAGATAACGAGACATTGCCCCCACATTGGGCGAGATGGACATGTCATTGTCATTGAGAATCACCAGCAAACGAGTGCGGGGAAGGTGTCCGGCATGGTTAATGGCTTCTAGAGCCATTCCCCCCGTCATCGCCCCATCGCCAATGACCGCAACGGTCTTGAATTTTTCGCCCTTAGCATCGCGAGCCAAGGCCATACCCAAGGCGGCTGAAATACTGGTTGAAGCATGACCTGCGCCAAAATGGTCAAAATTACTTTCGCGGCGATTGAGATAGCCAGCAATTCCGTCTTTTTGGCGGAGGGTATGAAACCGATGGTATCGACCTGTAATCAACTTGTGGGGATAGGCTTGGTGCCCCACATCCCAAATCACCTTGTCTCGATCCAAATCCAGCGTTTGGTAGAGGGCGAGGGTCAATTCCACCACCCCCAAACCCGGACCGAGATGACCGCCACTCGTCGCCACGGTCTCCAGATGCTTATCTCGAATTTGCTTGGCAATCTGTTTCAATTCGGCAATCGATAACCCGTGCAACTGGTTGGGGTGGACAATTTCACTCAGATGCATACTGGAGCTGTCTCCCGTCAATATCGCGTATAGAGCTATCCTCTACTGTAGACGATTTCAGGTCGTCGCGCTGATCACTTTTTGCATCTCTTAGACTCCTTGCAGGCATTGTTATGGTTGAACCTTCCCTAAAGCCTTACTCAATCCCTAACAGCCGATGATATCGCTCCCACCATCGGTTTAGGGGAAAATAGACAACGGGTGCCCAAAAACTGCTCAAGATGGCTGAACTGAGAGCCGTTTGCCGAAAATGCAGCCAAACATCTTCTAAGCGATGGGTTCCCCCTAAACCAAATTGGATAGCGGCAGTAGCCTCAACCATCAAGGCCATGGCAAAGACAATGAGGGCAATCGAGATAAAGTCTTCTTGAAGGAAGCGTTTAGTATTTAAGCGCCCTGTTAACAATCCTACTAAGGCCAAGCCCATGGTATGGGTTGGTTGAGAGGCCGTCAGGCCATCTTGGATTAATCCCAAACAAATCCCCGCCATAGTTCCCTGCAAAGTGGTGCGTTTAACACTCCAAGTCACCACCCAGACCAGTAACCAATTGGGACCGATTCCAGAGAGAACCATGGCGGGCAGGCGCAGTAGCATCATCACCGAGCATAGGAGGACAGAACCAAGGATAATACCGCTATTCCACAGATGCAGATTGAGAAGAGACTGTTTTCTCAGGGGGAGAGGTTTGATCATGCAAGTACACACTGACCCATTCCAACTGACCGATGGGAACAGACAGCTCAACAATAACTTGGGGGTTATAATTTTGTTCTAGTTTAAGGGATTTGACCCGACCGATGAGCAATCCCGGCGGAAACAAACGGCTAAGGGGTGAGGTCACAATAGTATCTCCTACCTTCACATCGGGATCCTTTTCAAAGAAAGTGATCACGGCTTCAGTACTCGACTGTCCTTGAAAGATGCCCAAATGACGACTGCGGGTGACACTCACCCCAATCCGAGTGGTTGGATCACTAATCAAAAGGACGCGACTAGTCTGTTGAGACACCGTGGTGACACGCCCGACCAATCCACCTGGAGCAAAAACCACAGCATCGACCTCTATGCCATCTGTTTGACCTTTATTGAGGGTTAACTGTTGCCACCAGTTATCGGCACTGCGTCCCAGAATAGCGGCTGCGATCGCTTGTTTATTTTTGATGCTATCTTGATCGAGGAGTTTCTGTAAGGTTTGATTTCGAGACTCTAGATCGGCTATCTGTTGCTGAAGTTGCCACGTTTGAGCATCCACTAACCTCTTCTGCTTAGTCACATCAGAATGTACTGGACTACTGACAAACCGGAAGATTTCCAGCACCCCAACTCCTTGCGAACGGCTAAATGCCCATGCTCCTCCCAGACATAAAACCGTTAGGATTAACCCCAACCGATACCGTTCCCACCAGCGATATAGAAAAAACATTACCTATGAAACAAAAGAATGGATCCCCCCAATTCAGCAGCAAGCCTTGAGCACAGAGCGGATTGCCAAGACTCAAAACGCTTCACCTAAGGGCAACGGGTTTGATCGTCTTAATTGTATAGACATCCACAGATAGGAATCAACAACTTTGACCCATCGGTATCAGCCTTATCCCAGCAAAAGCTTACCTTGCGGCCAAGGAAGCCATTCTCACAAACCCTCAGCTTAGAGAAGACTCGTGTGATTGGAAAAAACTCGGGAAAATTGCTGAAAATTTTCCAAAACCTGACCAGTACCCAAAACCACACAGCACAGCGGGTCGGCAGCTATATGAACCACAATACCCGTTTCGTGGCTAATCAGTTTATCCAACCCTTTCAATAAGGCTCCGCCCCCCGCCAACATAATGCCGCGATCCACAATGTCAGCAGCTAATTCCGGTGGCATCCGCTCCAAAGTCCGCTTGACGGCTTCCACAATCGAAGATAACGGCTCCGTCATACTTTCACGAACTTCTGGTCCCTTTACCAAAACAGTTCGAGGTAATCCAGAGAGCAGATGTAACCCGCGTACCTCCATATTGGCATCATCATTGTCATTGGTGGGATAGGCAGAGCCAATGCGAATTTTAATTTCTTCCGCTGTCCGTTCCCCAATTACCAAATTATGAACTTTCTTCATATATTGAGCAATGGATTCGGTGAGTTCATCCCCGGCTACCCGCACGGATTCGCTAATCACACTTCCTTGCAAGCTCATGACTGCAACTTCAGTTGTGCCGCCGCCAATATCGATAATCATGTTACCTGTTGGTTCATCCACTGGGAGTCCGGCACCAATGGCTGCTGCCAAAGGTTCATCTAGCAAATGTACTTCCCGCGCACCTGCTTGAGTGGCGGCTTCCATCACTGCACGCCGCTCCACACCCGTTACCCCACTGGGAATACCCACCACCACGCGAGGGGAGACCAAACTTCTTCCCCCATGCACCCGGCGGATAAAATGCTGAAGCATTAACTCAGCTTTTTCAAAGTCAGCAATTACACCATCTCTTAAGGGCCGAATCGCAGTCACGTTACTGGGGGTACGACCCAGCATCAGCTTAGCCTCAGATCCTACGGCTAGGGTTTGCTTGGTGATTTGATCTACTGCCACCACTGAGGGTTCTTGCAGCACAATCCCCTTACCTGATACATAGGCAAGCGTATTGGCCGTACCTAGATCAATACCAATATCCCGAGAAAAGCGACTGAAAAGACCCACTAGTTCCTACCTTTGCAAAAGTTCTAATCTTTAATTCGCAATCAAAGTGTAAACGAGCTGGATTTTATTACGTTTTGGTCAAAGCGTCTAGAGCTATGTGAATTACATTACATTAATCAATACCTAGCTTAGGAGGGAACTATCCCCGCTGTTGCCCCAGCTTTAAGTTAATAACCGATAGGCTGAAGATAATCACAAATAAAACTAAGCCCATTGCACAAGCATAACTATAGCCTTTTCCCACTTCAGAAAAAGCTTGCTCATATAGATTAGCAACAATGGTCTGCGTACTGCCAAGAACCCCGCCGCCCGGGGTCATAATATAAACTTCTTCAAACACCTTTGCCGCAGAAATTGCAGAAATAACAGCAACCAACATTAAATAGGGTCTCATCAGCGGAATAGTAATATCCCAATGTTTTTGCCAACCATCTACCCCATCAATAGCCGCTGCTTCATATAAGTCTTGAGGAATTGCCTGTAGTCCAGCGAGATAGATTACCATATAGTATCCTAAACCCTTCCAAACGGTGACGGCCATGACGCTAAAAAGGGCAATATTCGGGTCGGTTAACCAACCAACTGATGTTCCCTCTGTCCATCCCCATAAGCTCAACAGAGATTTAATCATCCCGTTTTGTGTCAGCAAATGAATGCCTTGGTTTAATAGTCCTCGCTCGTCATAAAGCCATTTCCAGGCAATGCCGGCAACCACCATAGAAATGACGACGGGGGTATAGTAAGCAGCCCGAAACCAGTGGATCCCCCACAGTTTTTGATTGACTAAGATCGCTAATCCTAAGGGTGCGATCACCAAAATGGGCACCACGCCAAACAGATAGATCAAAGAGTTGCCTAGGCTTTTCCAAAATACTTCATCACTCCAGAGTTGTTGAAAATTCTGTAGGCCAATCCATTCTGGGGTTTCTCCTGGTGTGTCAAACCGAGTAAAACTTAGATAAAACGCTTGAAGAGCTGGCCAGAAGACGCTCATACTTAAAATTGAGAGTGCTGGCAATAGAAATAGGTAGGGAACAAAATTGAATCGAAGGTGTTTGCGAACCAACATGGCAAATTTCGGTTGGGTGAGGTTGACACAGATAAACATCTAGAATGAGAATAACCAACATTTATCCCAGAGCTTTCAAGTCAGTCTGACAAAACCAGGCATGGGGATATGGAGACATGCACCTACATTAAGGCTGGGAGTGGTTAAAGAGCACAAACATTTCATGACAAATCTGCTTGAGTTTCTCTTGAAATCCAGGGGGAGGGGGGGTGGTGCCGAGAAATTTCCACTCACCTATGGTTGAAAATCGCCACCGTTGGCTACCGAAAGGCCCAAAGCATGACGCTTCAATGCCGATGAGCCGATGATCGTGAAGACGCAGTTGAATTAAAGTATGACCTGGGGGTAGATTAAAACCGATATCAATGGAATGAGGGTCGACCCACTCCTGCGTATCTGGATCATTCGTCCACGGCTGGAGATTAGCCTTAACGCTGGGGAATTGCTGCTTAAAGAGGTTGACAATTGCAGCTATTTTCGTTGCAGTTGCAGGGTTTGTGGCTTGTTCAGCCGCATTCATCTGGACCGCTCCTTGGATACTCTAATCAAAATGAAGAAGGGTTGAGCCAGTTTCAATCAACTCACCCTCTCTACCATACTTTAGCGAGACTCTTGAGATTGGCAAGGCATCATGGGTTGAGCCCAATACGAGCGAGGGTCAAGCATTAGGCTTGACCCTTGACAAGAATGTTATCTTATCGCTGAAGTGTTTGCAGATTCTGTCAAGATCATAAATCGACTCTGCTCTAAGCTATTTTGATCAGCAGAAGTGAGTCTCTTCAGCAAGTTCAATTCCTTTACTTAATGTTTATGACTAGCTTCTACCCTATTCTATTATCTGTATCGTTACATGCCTATGCTCAGTATGGATACCCAACCCGCTCTCCTGGTTCTTGCCGATGGAAGTTCTTATGAAGCTTGGTCTTTTGGTGCCCTAGGGACTGCTGTGGGGGAGGTCGTTTTTAATACAGGCATGACCGGGTACCAGGAAGTCCTCACTGATCCCAGTTATTGTGGCCAGTTAGTGATTTTCACGTATCCAGAGCTAGGGAATACGGGGGTTAATAGTGAGGATGAAGAGTCGGATCGCCCGCAAGTTAAGGGTGCGATCGCCCGCAATGTATGCGTCAAACCCAGCAACTGGCGTTCAACCCAAACCCTGTCTAGCTACTTGCAAGACCACCACATTCCCGGTATTTATGGAATCGATACACGAGCCTTAACTCGGAAGCTGCGATCGGCAGGATCCATGAATGGTGCAATTTCCACAGATATTCTCGATCCGAAATCCTTGGTGGAAAAAGTGAGGCAAGCCCCGGTCATGGAAGGGTTAAACTTAGCAGAGTTAGTCACCACTCCCACTCCTTATGAATGGGTGGAACCTACCGCCATTGCATGGGAGTTTGCCCTGCCTGAATCTATCTCGCACTCCCAACCTTTGACGGTGGTGGCTCTAGACTTTGGCATCAAACGCAATATCCTCAGACGGCTGGCCAGTTATGGATGCCGCGTGATTGTGGTTCCCGCTAATACGCCTGTAGAAGTGATCCTAAAATACGAACCGGACGGTATTTTCCTTTCCAATGGACCGGGGGATCCTGCCGCAGTGAGCGTAGGCATTGCTACGGCAAAAGCCTTAATCGCTGAGTACAAGCCCCTGTTTGGCATTTGTTTAGGCCATCAATTATTAGGATTGTCCCTGGGGGTAGACACCTTCAAACTCAAGTTTGGCCATCGGGGTCTGAACCAACCTGCTGGTTTGCGACAGCAAGTTGAAATTACCAGCCAGAATCATGGTTTTGCCTTGAATACAGAATCCATATCCCAAGCCGAGGTTGAGATTACCCATTTCAATCTCAATGATCAAACCATCGCTGGTTTAGAACACAAATTCCTACCACTGTTCTCGGTACAATATCACCCAGAGGCTAGCCCCGGCCCTCATGATGCCGACTATCTGTTTGGGAAATTTGTCCAGTTAATGCGCGCTCACCGCGCCTCTACTCCAACATAATCTTTATCGCTACGTTATCTTTACTGTGGCAGACTCCTTTCCTGAGAGCATCCCCTTAGCCGTTGAGATTCAAGGTGAAGGGTTCCCCATCCTGTGTTTGCATGGTCATCCCGGCTCAGCACAATGCATGAGGGTATTTACCCGTTATTTATCCCGTGAGTATCAGACCTTGTCTCCTGATCTGAGAGGGTATGGTCAGAGTCAAACCCAAACGGCATTTGCTATGGAGGATCACCTCCAAGATTTAAACCAGTTGCTGGATCGGTATGATATTTCTCAGTGTTTAATTTTAGGATGGTCTTTGGGTGGGATCTTGGCACTGGAAATGACCCTGCGCCACCCCGATCGCGTTAAGGCATTGATCTTGGTGGCAACGGCAGCCTATCCTCGCAGTAATCATCCTCCGATTTTCTGGCAGGATAATTTTTTTACGGCTGTTGCTGGGATCATGAATTGGATGTGGCCGGGATGGATCTGGAATATCAACACCTTTGGTCAGCGATCGCTCTTTCGCTATCTAATGGCTCAGCAAAAATCCCCAGCCTATCGTTATCTGGCTCAACACGCGGTACCCGCCTACTGGCGAACTTCCCGTTATGCTCACCAAGCTCTGAATCAGGCTTTAAGGCAGGGGTACAACCAAGAAGCGGAATTACACAAGATTGCCTGTCCTTGTCTAGTGCTAGCAGGAGCCGAGGATCGACACATCACAGCCGCCGCCAGCTTGGCGACAGCTCAACAGCTTAAACAGAGTAAATGGATTTGTTATGAGGGAACCGCTCACCTGTTTCCTTGGGAAATCCCTGGGCTCGTCCAGCGGGACATACAGGTTTGGCTGCAAGATCACCTTTAGGGAACAAGACCCTAATTTAACTGGGGATTAATCTTGACAGAAATAGCGGGATCGATATCGGGTTCATCACAAACCGTGAGTTGATTCGGCTTGCAGCGCTTAACCTCGGCAATAATTGCTTGGGCTTGTTCAGTCTCTAGATCTTCAACGTAGCCAGGGAGTGCTGCCTCTGCTTCTTTCTGGCTAATAAACGGGCCAAAAAAGTAAATACAAGTAGGCATGGACGTCTGGATTTCAACCCACCAGGCTAATCCTAAACGGTTGTAGAATTCGGCAAAGCGACTTGATAAATCTGTAGCGTTTTCTTTGCTCGTCATGATTAAAACGTTATCCTCTGCAATCCTAGATCCTAATTACAAACCATCCTGACTAGAAGTTTAAGATAGGGCCTTTTTATATTCTGTAACATCTGTATACGTCAAGGATGCAAATGGAGGGTTTCTACCCAACGTTGTCGATACACCTCGTAAAGAGCCATCCCTGTGGTGACCGCAGCATTTAAACTGGTGGTTTTGCCCGACAAGGGGATCGATATAAGCTGATCGCAATGGTGTTGAGTCGAGACGCTCACCCCCGATCCTTCTCCCCCAATGACAAGAACGGTGGGTTCGGTAAAGGTGATGGTGTGAATGCGCTGGGGCGCTGACGGGGTTAAGCCATAGATCCAAAAACCGGATTCTTTTAGCTGTTCTAAGCCTTGATTAAAATTGACAACACGAGCAATTGCCAGAGATTCTAAGGCTCCGGCAGCGACCTTAGCAACAGTAGAAGTAATGCCTACTGCTCTTCTTTGCGGGATCATCATACCCTGTGCCCCTAAGGCTTCTGTGGTGCGAATCATTGCCCCTAGATTTTGCGGATCTGTAATGCTATCAAGGGCAATTAGAACAGGTTTAGGAGTTGCAGCGCGGGCTTGATCCACTAAGGTGGATAAATCAAGATATTCATAGGCTGCCACTTGAGCAGCAATGCCTTGATGATTGGCCTGTTGCGTAAGTTGGTTGAGACGACGATGATCCACTTCATCAATCACCGCACCTTGAGATTTGGCTCGGTTCAGCAGACTGTGAAAGCGGGGATCATAGCGGAGATGGGAAACAACCCAGACCCGATTAAGGGGGCGTTGATGTTCCAGAGTTGACAACACGGAATGACGTCCGTAAATTAAGTCGCTGTTCTCTTTCTCTGATGAGGGTCGCTGCTCCGGCTGGCTCTGATTAACAGTGGTGTGATTGGCGGCGGGGGGGTGATGTTTCTTTTTGATGGGTGGATCGAGTCGCCGTTTCTTGTGCGGCTTCTTTTTGCTTGGATGGGCTGAAAACTGCCGCGCTTTAACCATAAGTGTGAGTTTATTATTTAACAGACATAGAATCCAAGGAGGACGGGTTGGAAACGAAGAGCTTTTGCTTAAGCTGGATCAGCGGGCTGAGAATCAAAGGCGATTTGCTGCAATAGCTCCTGTAGGCGGGATGGATTCGTGAGATAGAGGTAGCCAATTAATGCTTCCAATCCGGTTGCCTGCTGGTAAGTCTCAAGATCAATCCGTTTGGGTTTGCTAAGCGTAGCGTTCCTCCCTTGTTTAAACATGGCCTGTTCCTGTTGGGTGAGATGGGGATGCCATGTCCGGGCAATAGTTGCCTGGGCTTCGGCTCGAACGTAGGAAACCACTCTCTGATGATAGGTTCGCAAGCGACTAGGAGGGAATAGACAGCGCTGCCTGACAAATAGTTCATAAACGGCATCACCAATATAGGCAAGGGCGGCGGGAGATAAAGTTCGCACCTCAGCGGGTGAAAGCGCGGTGGGCTGAAACAAAGGAGGAGGTAAGCTAACCAAGATCACGGTTGCTCAGTCTCTAAGGGCATTAAGGGCGTTAAGGTGATCGATGGAGCTAACTGCTATCAATGAACTCAGGTAAGGTGATTTAGGGCTTGATCTAACCTCTAAAGTTACTTCTCAAGATTTGCGATCGCACTATCTACATTGGGTTGCAGGGCCAGAAAACTTTCAAGGCGAACCAGTTTAACGGTCTGAGTCACCCTGGGATTAGACACCAGTTGGAATGAGCCCCCAGCGGTTTGTGTCTTTTTGGCAAGCTGCACCAAAACACCTAGACCAGAGCTATCAATAAAATCAATTTTGGAGAGGTCCAAAATAACATTAACAGGACTTTCATCTAGGCACTTTGTCATAACCTTGCGAAAGACTGGTTCAGAAAAAGCATCTAGTAAGCCCGTGAGGCGAAAGAGTTGGTAGTTCTCCCTGACATCTCGTGTGCCTCTTAAGCTGACGGTCAGGGTTAGCTGTTCAGGAATAGTACCCTCCTAAGTTGATGACCACACTAAACAGATGATGACGGTCTAGTATAGGGGTTTTAACCAACTCTTGTCCACCGGACTCAAAGGCAGGATCAACGAACTCCAGAATTGGTGGATTTGCGCGTTACTTTTTACGATGCTGCTTTTGCGATCGCCGCTAATTTCCGATAATGCTGGGACGATTCTATCTCAGGGGTGAACTGATGAATGGGTGCTAATTTCAGTTGACCAGGAGAGGATTTCCACTTTGTTCTTTGCCAATTCTCTGGATTGTCTGTGGGATGGCTAGAGAAGGGTTGAGCTATTTCTGTTTCTGAAAGAGCAGATGCATCCACAGGTGGTGTGACGGTGGCTGTTGGATACCACTGAAGCTCTCCATAAGGGGTGGGTTGTAATCCGTCTGTATCTGGAGATATCTTGTGGGGGGTGAGTTTGGAACTATCCTCAGCAGCACCAGATAGGACAGCGGATTGAGAGTGCCCCAAGGACTGTTTAAGGGAGTCGGGTTCACGGCTAATCGGCGCAGTGTCTGGATCTCCTTGGGAGTCTGAGCTTGTGGATGCGAACTCCTGAGAAACCGATCTCAGAGGTTGCGCTCTGGAGGCGGGTTGGTCTGGATCAATAACCAAGTTAGTGCTTAACCAAAGTTTGGGGAAATTATGGCAAATTAAGGCTTCAAACTCCCGATTAAAGTAATAGATAGGTTGGCCTCGCCGTTGCCAAGCTGCCAGCAACTCTGCCACGGAAATGGTTTTATAGCGGCCTCGATAGAGGGCTTCGATCAAAGCCAAACGTACCCATCTAGACGGATAAGTCCGCAGCCAATGATCCAGCAAGTGTTCTTGGGTTTGGTCTGCGGCCTCATGGCTATAGTAAGTGAGCAAGTTAGAGGTCGTTGTCAGGGGAGAATCTGCTTTTGAGTCTGTCATAAATTCTGACCCGCAGGAACTAGACAAATGGGGAATAGAATAAACCAGGGTCAGATCATGACCAATAAAGTCATGGCCTGACTTGGTTACTAGTCTACTCAAATTTATTAAGGATTATTCGGAGTAAAATCAGGAATCAATTTTATGCAAGCTGACCTCACTTCACAACCTGCGATGGGTGTGGCCGTTGTGGGCACCGGTTTCGGTCAAAAAGTTCATATTCCCGCTTTTCGAGATTATCCGAGAACCCGTCTCATTGCCGTTTACAACCGAGATCTGGCAAAAGCGAGGGAGATCGCAACAACTCACAACATTCCCCACGCCTTCAATACCCTATCAGAAATAGTGACCCACCCCGATATTCAGGGTATTAGCCTCTCTACGCCTCCTTTTCTCCACTATGAGATGGCTAAAGCCATTTTGCAAGCCGGGAAACATCTGTTCTTAGAAAAACCGACCACCCTCAAGACCACAGAGGCTCGCCAGCTCTATCAGTTAATGCAGGAACAAGGAGTACAAGTGACCCTCAATTTTGAGTTTCGCTTTGTACCCGCTTGGATGCAGTTGAAAACCTTGTTGTCTGAAAACTATATCGGTCAACCTCGGTTGATCAACATAGATTGGCTGATCCCAGGACGGGCAGACCCCAATCTTCCCTGGAGTTGGCATGGTAGCAAAGCCTTGGGAGGAGGCTCTCTAGGGGCTTTGGCTTCCCACACTTTTGATTACATTACTTGGCTATTTGGCCCGGTTCAACGGGTGTGGGCACAGTTGATCACAACAATTTCTGCCCGCCGCGATTCAGAAAGTGGTCATGCTAAACCCGTGGATGCTGATGATACTTGTGTCTTGATCTTAGAACTGGCAGCAGGGGGAACTTGCCAAGTGAATATCAGTGCCACAGCCTATGCGGGGCGAGGCCATTGGCTAGAAATCTATGGCGATCTCGGCACCCTAGTTCTAGGCAGCAACAATCTCAAGGATTACATTCATGGCTTCCAGCTCTGGGGCAGTCAAACAGGTGCCTCCCTGCAAACGATAGAGATCCCCAACTGGCTGCAATTTGAGCAAACCTATCCTGATGGCCGAATTGCACCCACCATCAGAGTGATAGATCATTGGGTCAAGATGATTCAGCAAAAGCAAACCACAGCCCCGTCTCTGAAAGAGGGGGTCTATTCCCAATTACTAATGGATGCTGCCCATCAATCTAATCAGACAGGGACATGGGTTGAGGTGCCCAATCTAGATGATTTTCTGGGCAGGGATTAACACCCTACCGTCAAGGATTGCTTAGACAAAGCCCAAGGAACTCATCCCATGGACTGAAGGATCTTCAAGATCCAATATTTATAATTCTCGGTAATGCTTGCAAGCTTACTTAAGCAATGACGAGGAATAGATCAAGGGATTCGACCTTTGTGACTTGCAAAACGAAGTCATAACGACTATGATTTAATCATGAAATTCTAATCAATCATCCTATGATGCCCATCACTAAGATTCCCATTCGAGCCATTCCATAACCGCTCTGTTGATGGCAATGATTCTGTAAGGTATAGCAGCACCCATCGCTTCCATCCTTGAAAATGACTACCGTGTTTTTCCCCAACTGTTCCCCTAGCCTTTATTAGAGGTAATAACCATGCAAACACAACCCATCAACATCGGCATTTCTGAACAAGATCGTCAACACATTGCCGAGGGTTTATCTCGTCTACTGGCGGATACCTATACCCTCTACCTCAAAACCCACAACTTCCATTGGAATGTGACCGGGCCAATGTTCCAAACCCTGCACTTGATGTTTGAGGAACAATACAATGAGCTGGCCTTGGCTGTGGATGCAGTGGCAGAGCGCATTCGCACCTTGGGCTTCCCAGCCCCAGGCACTTACAAGGAATATAGCCAACTCACCTCCATTCAAGAAGCCAATGGCGTTCCCACTGCCGAGGACATGATTAAAGAATTGGTTGCCGGTCAAGAAGCGGTTGTCCGTACAGCCCGTTCTGTATTTCCCATCGCGGATGAGGCCCATGACGAGCCTACTGCCGACCTCCTGACTCAGCGGATGCAAATCCATGAAAAAACAGCTTGGATGTTGCGGAGTTTACTCAAATAATTGAATTCTATCAGAGCAGAGCGTTTCTTCTGCTCTGATACGCGTTGCTGTAAAACCTTAAGCTAGACAATCTGCAAAGAGAACCGACCTTGAGAGACTGGATATACCTCTAGTCTCGATCCATTCAAAGCTAAAAGTTAAATTTTTTGTACAACTTGTTGCCTAAGCTACAGACACTTTTCGAATCTTTGCTTAATATAGGTTCATATACAGATTTTCTATAGACAAACATACCCCTGAGCTATTGCTCAGGGGTTATATAGTGGTGACAATCATAATCCTTAGGTATTTTGATCCTTCATTTGGGTTAGCTCCAGACGGATATTGGCTATCTGGTTGGTGAGGGTTTTAAGGTCTTGGAGTAAAGATGGATCAACCGAAGGGGAAGAGGTGAAGGAAGATGAAGAACTGCTACTTGAATTGGAGTGATTGTGCAGCCCGTATTGGGAGGCCATACTATCAATCATTTTTCGGGCTTCTGACTCTGTGACTTGTCCTTTATCTGCCCAGATCTGGGACAGTCGATCAAATCCGAGGTTGAGCTGAGACAAATTTTCCTCACGTTTTTGTGAGTCTTGGATAGATTCAACCACAGAGGTGGTGGCTCCTAGGGATATATAGAATCCTTTTTTGAGAAACTCTGACACCAGATCAGGATTCATAGCGGGTATCACTCTCCAAAAACAATGCGGTCAGCTTTAGCGTAATCAAATATGTCTGCGTCTGGCAACTCTGCCGTACAATACCCTGTAAAACTTCTTCCTGGGATGGGAGTTTAAGCCTTTATCTTTGGAGTGTGTCACCTTAATCTTCACATTGAGCATTATTAATGATGTTAATTTCTACGACGGATGTCATTCAAGGGGCTGTTGTCGAGAGCTATTTGGGCATTGTCACTGCTGAAGTGGTGTATGGGAGTAATGCTCTTCGTGACTTTTTCGCCGGAATTCGAGATATTATTGGCGGTCGCACTGCCAGTTATGAACGGGTGTTTGAACGGGGACAACAGGATGCGATCGCAGAATTAGAACAACGAGCAGAACGCTTAGGAGCCAATGCCGTGATTGGGGTGCGGATGGAGACGGACACGATCAACCTGGATGAAACTGGGGTGCTGTTGCTGATTACGGCGACAGGGACAGCAGTTAAACTGGCAAATTAAGTCGCATGGCCGTAAGCTGAATCTGGTAAAGTACGATTTGGAGCTGACGCTACGGAAAAAAGAAAAACCCATGAGATTTGGTTTTGCGATCCCACTCATTTTATGGGCCACCTTGGGTGGCTCGGCTTTGGCTGCAAATCCAAAGCATGTTACTCAACTAAAGCAAGTCAATGCCTGTGAAGGCTGTGACTTAAGGGGTGCCGATTTAAGTGGATTGATCCTTATCCATGCCAACCTTCGCAATGCCAATTTACAAGGAGCCAACCTCCGTAATACTTCTTTAGTATTGAGCAATCTGGAAAATGCCAATCTAGAGAATGCCAACCTCACGGCTGCCTATCTGTATGGCAGCAATATGGGCAAGGCCAAACTCACCAATGCGGACTTTACGCAGGCCACTTTACGCAGTGTAAACTTGCAAGGAGCTGATGTTTGCAGGGCTAATTTATCAGGGGTAGATTTGACCAATGCCACAGTCAATCTTGAAGTATGCCCCGTTGCTACACCGCCCCTAACCCGCCCTAAACCCGCTAAGGAAGAGTCACAACCCCCTCAAGCAGCCCCTTCTTCTAAGCCAACCCCCCCAGAACCGTCATCGCCGAACCCTACTAATGAGAAACCACAACCTCCTGAGTCGCCCTCTGGAGAACTTGCACCCTCTCAAGAGTCACCTCCGTCGGGTTCATTTCCCGAAGACTCTTTGATTAAAGACAAGCTAGAAGACAATCCTTAGATTGAACTTATTCAAAACGCTGTGGCGACGGATTCTGATACACTGTCTGCTTCCCTTTGTAATCATCTAGCAGGCAGATGGTTTGCAGAAGGGACTGGGGAATCGGCTGACGTCCGATGATACCGACAATAGGTAGTCCTAAAGAAGTAAGGATGCATTGTAGTGGTGAACAAAGAGCCAAATGGCTCCAATGTGATTTTCCAGTTTTTTGGAGAAAGTTGAACCACTCTCTGATTTAGTGACGAAGGGGCTGAACAATATGCCCGGTTTTGCAGACCAGCTCCAAGGGACGCAAATTGAAACCCTTTCACAGTTTGTTCTCGATCAGGCCAACAACGGTTGGCGCAAAAATTGATCCTCTATTCCCGGTGCCGACAGACCCAAGGAACCTCTATAATAAATTTTCCCCCTAGCCAGGAGTGTGTATGTGCCTACTCTGGGTGTGAATATCGATCATGTTGCCACTATTCGCCAAGCTCGTCGTACCGTCGAGCCGGATCCGGTGGCGGCGGCTGTCCTAGCAGAGTTAGCTGGGGCAGATGGGATTACTGTGCATTTGCGCGAAGATCGCCGTCATATTCAAGATCGAGATGTGCAGATTCTGCGGCAAACGGTCCGCACCCATTTGAATTTGGAAATGGCAGCTACAGATGAAATGGTTGCGATCGCCCTCGATCTGAAGCCCAATTATGTCACCCTCGTCCCCGAAAAACGGCAGGAAGTTACCACGGAAGGGGGGCTAGATGTAGTGGGGCAACGTTCCCATCTCGCCGATGTTGTCCAAACCTTACAGGTGGCTCATATCCCTGTGAGTTTGTTTATTGATCCAGACACCCCCCAAATTGAAGCGGCGGCACAAGTCCAAGCTCAATTTATTGAACTGCATACAGGCACCTATGCCGAAGCCAAACAGGAGCGGCAACAAACCCAAGCACTCGAAGTTTTAAAGCAAGGATGTGAGCGTGCAATTGCCTTAGGACTGCGGGTGAATGCGGGTCATGGGTTGACCTACTGGAATACCTACCCCGTGGCTTGCTTAAAGGGGATGGAAGAACTCAATATCGGCCATGCCATTATCAGTCGGTCAGTATTAGTAGGGATAGAACGAGCCGTCCGTGAAATGAAAGCAGTCATCGCTGGTAGTGTTTAGTCCGCCAACATTGCCAGGGGATGTACCGAATGAGAAATGATATAGCGTAGTGCTGTGTTTGCCATGTTCTCACTGGGTTTTAAGGAACTTTACCGAAGGCTTCTACATATTTTATGCAAAGGCTGAGGAGCCTAAATCAGGGGGGACATCTTGCCAGCGACCGGGGCCAACTGCCCGTAGCGCTTCAGGTAGAGTAATATCTTTGGTGTATAAGGCTTTGCCGACAATCGCCCCCGTCACCCCAAGGGCTTCTAAGGCCAGTAAATTCAACAGATCGGCAATGGAACTAACCCCACCAGAGGCGATCACAGGGATAGAAATCCCTGACGCCATTTCTCTGAGCAGGGGAATATTGGGACCTTGCAACGTGCCATCCCGTTGAATATCGGTGTAAATAATCGCGGCAGCCCCAGCCGTTACCATTCGTTGGGCTAAATCCACGGCTAGGATTTCCGAGGTCTCTAGCCAGCCTCTAGTGGCAACTTTGCCCTCCCTAGCGTCAATTCCCACGACAATCTGGCCAGGGAATTCTTGACATAATTCCTGGACTAAATCGGGATTCTCAATAGCGACCGTTCCCAGAATTCCGCGTTGTACGCCTAGGTTTAAGAGTTGGGTCACCCGATCGCGATCGCGCAATCCCCCCCCCACCTGTACAGGAATATCCAAAGCATCCACAATCGCCGCGATCGTCTCCAAATTAATCGGTTGTCCCGTTTTTGCCCCATCTAAATCCACTAAGTGTAGCCACTGCGCACCTTGAGATTCCCACACCTTTGCCACTTCAATCGGATTCTCTGAAAAAACTTGAGATTGGTCATAGTCCCCTTGATAGAGGCGCACACAACGACCTTCTAGTAAATCAATAGCAGGGATAACATCCATAAACGGTCTACCTTTATTGACAGCTTAGCTTAGCGCCACATTTATCACTTCAAAACCTTATCGAATCAAAGCACGATTTGCGTCACCCAGGTTGTCTAGTGATCGGTCAAAACCATTTTGAGGGGTTAACAAACCTCGAAACATCCTAAAAATAGGTTTTGTAGATTTGAAGAATCCGTCAAATCGATTCATTCAGGCTATACAAGGCTTTAAACCAGGTAACAAACCGCTGGGCATTGGGGTGGGTTGGATGCAAGATCCGTTCCATGACAGGTTGATGGAGTTGTCGTTCAGGGGGATGTTGCCATGCTAGCCAGGTATAGATATTTGCCTTATCAACATGCGGTTCCGTGAAATTTGCACCTTGACTCCTAACGCCGCCAATCCAGAAGCCTGTAATTCAGTAGCGATCGCTTCAGAACTAACCAAGTTTTGATAGCCATCACAATCACGAATATAAACAACTGGTTTTTTCTTGTCCCCCCAATCAACACCATTAGCCTCCATCAACTCCGCGATAACGTGCAGATCCTGCTTCCCTTCTACGAGGAGTATGTTTGCATGAACGGCCATGTTCTACCGCACCTCAATCCCGCGTTCAGCGGCAATGACAATCTGTTGTTCGGTAAAGACAATACTGTGTGATTTACCCTTCTCAATTCTGTGAATCGTAATTCCGTCCTCACTAGGGTTTTCATCGTTGGCAATGGTAGCCAGACTTGTCCAGCAATCACTGTTATGAGTGGTTGCAAATACTTGCACATTCAGTTTCTTGGCAGATTCCCAGATCAGCTTCCACATATTAGACATGGTGCTGAAATGGAATCCAGTATCGATTTCATCAACTAGCAAAAACCCGTCTCTAGCATCAACCAGTGCCAGCGCCAGTCCTAACATTCGCCAAGTTCCATCTCCCATACTCCCGATCGGAACCCGCTGATCGCGATCGCTAAGTCGAACTGCAAAGCGATTTCGTGAACCAGGATATTCTTCAGAACTGACAGGTGCAATCCGTTCAATGGTTGGCTCAATGATCCTGAGTGCTTCCAAAACAAGATCTTCTTCTGGTGTTAAAACAACTTTCTCAAATAGCTCCAGCATTTGCCTAGAATCCAATGAAGATGAAGTCAAAAAATGAGTTCTTGTCCCAGAGCCTAAAAATACTTGGTTCCTCAATAAGACAGCATTAATGCATTTTTGCTGCGATAACGAAAAACTGATTAATTTATCATCTTGGCCAAAGACTAGTTTTTCCGAGATCCCATTTACAGCAGAGAAATATTCATCTTCCTCTTTTTCTAGAGATATCGTGATTACTTTTGAGCTATTTTCTTCAGATATCGATAACTTACTTCCTAAAGCAAGTTCATGCCCATAGAATAGATTACGAATATCCAGGGACTCATCATTAAAACATATTCACCTCGGTTAATCATCCCATTAGCCAGTTTTTTGAGGTTAGATTGGGAAACCAAGAGTTGAATCGCTTCCAAGATCGAAGTTTTGCCACTGTTATTCATGCCAACGAGCAAATTCAATCGACCCAGTTGTTGTAGTTCGAAGGACTGGAAACAGCGAAAGTTCTCAATCTTTAATGACCTCAGCATGATTTCACATAGCTACGTCAGTTCTGAATACAATCATACGCACTAAACCCCAAGAGAAGGATTCGAACCCCAGTAGTGTCTGCTAAAACTGATACCAATGGGATTAAGCGACATCTTGCCGTATACATTGGGGTTCCCTTAACCCCCTTCGGCAAGACTTGAAGGTAAGGTGATAAGGAACCTCAGGATATCAAATGGGTCAAAGTAGATGGGTATCCTAAAATTAAATCGAGATAGGCACCGCAGGATTATGAGTTCAAAGACATCCCAGGCCAACAACCATTGGTGGCAATATTTACTAGGAAGTTGTGCGGCTGTAGTGTTGAGCGCATTACCTGCTGGAGCAGCAGAACGGGTTGTATTTAGATATGGCCCCATGGCTCGATCTGTGCCTGTCAGCTCTCTGCGTCAACTGGCTGACACAGGTCGTGCCCCTGCTGATCTCAAGGCTTATTTGGATATGGCAGACCAAGATCCACAAAAAGTGAGTGAGACCTTAACCCGCCCCTTTAAGATTAGTTCTATCCAGCTCGATCAGTGGCTCAATAGTCCTTTAGGGGATGCCATGCTTGATGAAGCCGGACAAATTGTGCATCCACCGACTCAGCGGGCTCATCGCCAAGCCATCCGCTCGGCTCTGGTTCTAGATGCCAGCCAAGATGGACAAATTACCATCCTTGACACCCTGGAAAACTATCCAACGAGTATTGTTGAAATCGAAGGCGAGCGTCTCCTGGAAGCCTATCAAAAGTATGGCCCTATCATTGCCAAAGGCAAGCAATTTGCCCCGGCTCTCAGTGCGGCCAGTCCTTTATTGGAAGAAGTTGCTCCCTTGCTAGAAGAGGCAAGTCCCTTCTTAAAAGAAGTTCAACCTTATCTTGAGCAGGAAGAGACTTTGGATATGCTCACGGATACGATTCGGTCATTCCTGGAATAACTTTGTGGCTACACTCCAACAGGAGTACGGCTCTCCCCCCCTAATATTGAACCCGAAACATGTCACAATAAGAGCATCATCCAGACGGCTGAGCTAAGTAATGGACTGGATTGGTATTGGCATCGCCATTTCAGTGATGTTGATCGCCCGCTTAGATGTGCATCCATTCGTGGTTTGCCCTCATAGAAGTTCATCACTCTCAAAATCTTAAGAGTGGCTTGATTCATCGTTATGACTAGAGCAGAGGCAACCTATGGTGCTTTCTAAAGGGTTTGAAGTTGAAATTTATACAGGTCGGCCTACTGGTGAAATTATTGGTCTGTCGGATCGGATTGTGGCTGCCCTAGATGGGTTTGTACGAGAACCTGACAGTCGCAATGTTGAATACACCACTGCACCAGCCCATGATTACGACCAGCTTTTGTGTGCTTTGGTTCAACCCCGGTTGCGGTTACGCCAATATCTACAAACCTTAGGGAATTACACCCTCATCCCAGGGAGTACCCTGGCCTTAGGAGAGAGCGATCGCTTCTATCGCTCTGATCCCCATAACCCCTATCACGATTACATCGAGCAGACCTACGGCACTGATGTGGTTACCGCTAGCATTCATATCAATATCGGCATTCCTGATCCAGCATTATTAATGAAAGCGTGCCGATTAGTTCGCATGGAAGCGCCCCTTTTCCTGGCTTTAAGCGCTTCGTCTCCTTTCTTGGGCGGGCAGGTGAGCGGACATCATTCCACACGCTGGGCGATCTTTCCCAAGACACCTGCCCAAGTTCCTTTATTCCAGAATCACAGCCATTTTATTGAGTGGACTGAAGCCCAATTATTCACAGGAGCAATGCAGAATGTTCGCCATCTCTGGAGTTCTGTGCGTCCCAACGGCAACCGTCGTCCCTACGATCTCAATCGCTTGGAATTAAGAATTTGTGATTTGGTGACTCATCCTGTCCATCTGTTAGCGATTACCGCCTTACTAGAAGCCCGGATCTTGCAACTGATGGAGGATCCTAGCCTCGATCCGTTGGTTGGCAGTGACTTCAGTGCGGCTCCTGAATATTTAGCTGACCTAGCAGATGCCAATGAAGTGGCCGTTGCCACCCACAGCCTAGATGCTCAGCTTATCCACTGGCAGGATGGTCGTCAAATCCTCGCTCGCGATTGGATTGATGAGCTATATACAGAGGTTTGGCCTACTGCAAAACAATCGGGCTTTAGTTGTTTTCTGTCGCCGATTCACCAGATTTTGGATCAAGGCAATGAGGCCCAGAAATGGCTAGCTTTGTACGATCACGGATATAGGATCCCACAGATATTGCAAGATGCGATCGCAGACATAGCCCAGACAGAAATCGATCTGCGCAACAAATTATGTGAGCCTTTAGCAGTGTAGATGGGGCGTTATGAGCTAGAATCTGGGCTATGCTACGGGTTGTCCTTGTTTATCCTGAAATTCCGCCAAATACAGGTAATATTGCCCGAACCTGTGCAGCAACCCAGACAGAGCTACATCTGGTTGAACCCCTAGGCTTTGAAATTTCTGATCGATACCTCAAGCGAGCAGGCTTAGATTACTGGCCCTATGTCAAACTGCATTGCCATCCATCCTGGCCAGTATTCCAAGCATTTCAACAAAGCCAAGGTGGGCGTTCTATTAGCTTTAGCACCTCAGGCAGCCTCAGTTATTTGCAATTCCAGTTTCAAGACCAGGATTGGTTAATCTTTGGGAGTGAATCCAGCGGCCTACCCACCAACATTCTTGAAAACAGTACAGCAACCCTATACATTCCTATGGCTCAGCAAGGAGTGCGAAGTTTAAATTTATCAGTCAGTGCTGCGGTCGGTTTATTTGAAGCCCAACGACAGTTAGCATTGATTCAATAGCTTCAATGCTGCTGTTGCTTTTACAGAAACAACAGATGGAGCTGTAGCCCATATGCCCAGACTCAGTAGATCGAAAACCTCATCAACATTCAGGCAAATAAATCTTCTTCTTGGGTGGGAACAGTTTCTCAACGCTCTGAGAGATAAACTCCAACAGGGTTTTGAGCGGGAATAAGTTTTGATCCCACATTCCGCTCTTTCGAGAGCCAAAAAAATAATTAAGGCTCAAATCCTTGTATAACCATCACTTTGGCTTTTGAAGCTTCTATGACTCAATTCTCAAGTAATGTTCTTTATTGAGACTAGCACGAGCTGCGATCTCTGTGATCCATTAGATTCGTTCTAAATATTTTTTTGCCCTCTGGATCAGCGGAATGTGGGTTTCCAGGTTCTTGGCGAAATGAGATCGAGAGGGTCAACGAGGTTGGTGTCTCACCTGTTTCATGCTACGAAATTGCCCTAGCCCACAACAGAAAACGCTTAGAGTTGCCTTGTCCTGCCAGTCAGTGGCTTAAAGAGGCTTTAACTCCAGCAAAGATTACATTGTTACCATTAACAGAAGAGATTGCCTGCAAAGCAGTTCATTTATCTCCCATTCATAAAGACCCATTTGATCGACTCATTATTGCTACAGCCCTAGTTTATAATGCAAAGCTGGCTAGCGTTGATAGTCAGTTCTTAAACTATTCAGAGTTAAGGGAACACTTGATGCAGTAAGGGAACTCGAGGTGATTGACTTCTTGTTGGTACCCTTCCAAGCAACCCAGGATGCGGAAATTGCCCAAGAGAGTCACATGCATTTGCCTGAGCAAAGTTCCTTAGTTTCCCTGACCAACCCAAATGAACTCAAAGGGATCTTTCAAACCATAGATATGACTATCGCCATGCGTTTCATGAATTGATTATGGCGGCGACAGCAGGAAATCGCTGTTTTGCCCTCAGTTATGATCCTAAAGTGCGTCAATTTATGGTTGACCACCACTGTCCCGGTTGGGATTTAGACCAGTTTCCCGATGATCCACGGGTCATTAGAGGATAGAGATGTAGCAGAAATTATGGCACATACATTGCTATTTCGACGGTTCATTCACACGTTGCAAAGGGCACGTCGCCGAAACTTGGCAGCGCAAGAAAAACCCGCCCCCTGTCTAGAGCACAGGTCAAATGGACCCGCAGACGCTTCATCAAATCTGCCACATTTGCAGGGAGTGTTTTGGCCACCAGTTCTTTTGCGGGTCTGAAGCAAGCTATGGGCCAATCGAATGTTAGCCGCAACCCTCAGATCGCGATCGTTGGCGGTGGAATTGCCGGACTGAATGCTGCCTACCAATTAAAAAAAGCGGGTTTAACGGCGATTGTTTATGAAGGCAAATCCCAGGTTGGTGGCCGGATTCGCTCTGCTGTAGATGTAGTGGGCGAGGGATTGGTGGTGGATTTAGGTGGCTCTTTTATCAACAGTGACCATCAAGATATCTTAGATCTGGTAAAAGGGTTTAATTTGCAAACCTTTAACCGCGTTGAGGATGCTCAGCGGTTGCCGTTCCCGAAGGTCGGATACTTTATGGGTGGTAAATTTCGTCCTGAAGAGGAAGTCGCTGAAAAGTTACGTCCTCTGGCTTGGCAAATTGCCCAGGATGCCGATCGCCTCGATCAAGACTTTGAGCAGTTTGGTCCTCTCTTAGATCGGCTCTCAGTCACTCAGTATCTGAATCGACATGCTCAACGCATTTCAGAACCTTTTATCCGAGTCTTGATTGAAAATTGCATCCGCACAGAATATGGTGTCGAACCAGAGGACGCTTCTGCACTGCAACTCCTCTTCATATTGCCTACGGTAGAGGGGCAACAAGTAGAGATTCTCAGCAACAGTGATGAAGTGTTTATGATGACAGGGGGTAGCGGTCAAATTATTGCGGGTCTTGCTGAAGCACTATCGGATCAAATTCAGACGCGAATGCGCCTCACTCGTTTGCAGGCTCGTAATCAAGGCTTTCGCCTAACGTTTAATAACCGTCAGTTGATTCAAGCTGACGTTGTGATTCTGGCCCTACCTTTTACCGTTCTGCGAGACGTGAGGCTGCAAGTACCCTTGCCAAAACGATTAAGACAATTTATTCAAGAAGTCGATCTGGGTTGGAACGACAAAGTATTTGCCGGGTTTAAGCGCAAAGTCTGGCGGCAAGACAAGGGCTTTGTTACAGAAGCCTGGACAGATTTGGGTTTTGCGGAAGTGTGGGATGAAACCCAACGCCAAGCCGATCGCCAGGACGGGGCATTAACCTTTTTTCTGGGTGGCAACGAAGTGAAAAGCACTCAGCAGCTCAAGGCTAAAGCTTTAGGCCAGGAATTGAGGTGCCTATACCAACTTTAAACCTGGACAGTACACAAAGTTTGGCAGTTTTCTCTACATCGAATCCGACAAGCCTGACGAGCGGCAGGATGTAGCCGTTGGTAATTTAATCTTTGCCGGGGAACATTTGAGTGAGTCCTTTTACGGGTTCATGAATGGTGCTGCCCAAACGGGCAGGCTTGCGGCTGAGGTGGTAATTCGCAAACTGAGACCTCAGCGCTAAATCCTTTAAAAAACCTTACCTTTTCAAAGAACCCATAAACCAACCATATAACCCTGCGACAACAAAACTGCTAACAATCCACTTCCACCAAGCACCGCGACTGCTTCCGTCGAGCGGCGGCACAAAGTAAATAGCATTGGCAAGCAAGAGAAGTGGCAAAACGTAAGCCCAAAATGCTGGCATAACAGTCTGAAGTAGTGGCGGAATGAAAAACAGTCCAACGAGTGATGCGAGAAGTGCACCTTGAATGGTAAGGAAATACTTTACAATTCCAACTCTCGGTTTAGGTAAAGCTGGATAACTAACGAAACTTGAAAGTATGCCCGCTAAAAGCCAAGCAACTTCAAAAGAAACAAATCGGCGGAAAATTAGCAAGCTAAACATAAACACCGTCTGCATCCAAATAGAGTTCCGAGAAAAGCCTTTTTCCGTTGTTTAATTGTTTCAGTTATTTCTTCCATTAGTTTTCAGCACGCGCCTCATACGCCCAACGTTCTTGAACAGCGACTCGAAGCCATGTTACGCCTATTATATAGATCAACTTCGTGAGTCCGCTGCCACGCAGTGTGTACGCCTAGCAAGGGCATGAATCATAGGGGTGAAAGTCCTCTGTAGGAGAACCAACGACCAAATGATCAACTCGACGATCCGAGCGACGACAACGACTACGGGACTTTGAAAAAACTGGCCTCAAAATAGTGCCAAATCCAAGCCCGCAATCCTTCATTAATCCAAAATCTTATGGGTTAAATCCTATCAGGATCCATACCGAGCGATCGCAGATGCGTTTTGAGTCGCTTAACCTCTGCTTCTGCTTGCTGTTTGGCTAATTTTTCTTGCACCAGGGCATCTGCTAACTCCTCTGGTATCAGTAATTTCTCGCCTGTATCCTCTCGATAAAACCCAATCAACTGACCCTCAACCTGTAACCGCAGTTGCAGGGGTTCGCTGCGACCATC
>JAAUOM010000058.1 GCA_012034865.1 Acaryochloris sp. CRU_2_0
CCGTGGAAGATTGATGCAAGCCTTGCCTGCCACTGGAGTGATGGTTGCTCTCATGGCGGCCTCTGAACAGGTTACAGCCGTGCTTGAAACGATGGGAACTACACAAAAAACAGTGGCGATCGCAGCGATTAACGGACCTCGCCATACCGTCATTTCTGGACACCCAGACCGTGTCAATGCAGTTGTCGCCAAATTAGAGTCTCAGGGGGTGAAGTCTAAACCGCTGCAAGTTTCCCACGCCTTCCACTCCCCGCTTATGTCCCCCATGGTGGCAGAGTTTGAGCAGATCGCTGAGCAAATCACTTACCATGCTCCCACCCTCAAACTCATCTCCAATGTGACGGGTCAGGTATTAACGCCAGAGGAAATTACCGCTGCCTATTGGGGTCGTCATATTCTTTCGCCCGTCCAATTTGCAGCAGGAATGGAGTGCCTACACCAGTTGGGATATGACTTGTTTTTAGAGTGTGGCCCCAAACCAACCTTGCTGGGTATGGGACGAAACTGCCTGCCTGAAGGATTAGGTTGTTGGCTTCCTAGTTTGCGATCGGCACAGGAAAACTGGGAAACCCTCTTCCATAGCTTGGGAGAATTCTATGTTCAGGGGATTATGGTAGATTGGCAGGCTGTCGATCGCTCCAACTCTCGGCGTAAAGTGAAGCTGCCCACCTATCCCTGGCAACACCAACGGTACTGGTTTGATACATACCAAATTGATACTCAAATTGATCTAAAGGGATCTGAAAATCGATCGACTCATGGGTCGGCAGGGAAGGAAATAGGCATTAATGGGGCAAATAATGGGGCGATCGCTGCTCATTCTGCGGAGTTAACCCCGATTATGCATCTGTTGCAACAGGGAGAGACACAAAAACTCACCCAGATGCTCCTGCAAGTTCAATCTTTTTCCCCTGAACAAGCGCACCTACTCCCAGGACTCATCGAATGTTTGGTTGCACAGCAACAGCAACAACAGCAACAACAGCAGCAACAGCAAAAGTTCGCGACTCTCCCTGACTGGTTCTATGAAGTAGAATGGCAGCCCCAGGGAAGATTCATCTCAGGATCTTGTGCTGATTACTTACCTACTGATTACTTACCTCAAGTGGCGGCAGTTGCTGAGATGCTGCGATCTGCACTCATAGATTTGATTTCCCCTGAGAGCCTGGAACACCATCAACACTTGATTGCCCAATTGGAATCCCTCAGTGTTGACTACATTCTCATCGCCTTAACAGAGATGGGCTGGCAGTTCCAACCAGAGCAATCATTTACGATAGAGTCCATCACCCAACTGTTGGGCATTATTCCCCAACAACAACGACTCTTCAGGCGACTTTTCGAGATCCTGGCAGCCGTCGGAATTGTCCAGATGGGAACTGAATCCTGGCAGGTCATTCAGAAACCTGAACCTCCTTTCCCTCCCTCAAAGACGATTCAGACCCTGGCAATCCCTCCATCTGACCTGCCTGCGGAAGCCGCTCTACTAGAGCAGTGCGGTTTTCACTTAGGGGATGTCCTACGGGGCGCGATTGATCCGATACATGTTCTGTTTCCTGCAGGCGATACCACCACCCTAACCCGGCTTTATCAGGAGTCTCCAGGTAACAGGGTGATGAATACGTTGGCCCAGAAGGCCCTCAGCGCTGCTCTAGCCAAACTTCCGACAGATCGAGGGGTAAGGATTTTAGAAATTGGTGCGGGCACAGGAGCGACAGCCAGCTATCTCCTCCCCCAACTCAACCCCCATCAAACTGAGTATGTATTCACGGATATCAGCAAAAGTTTTTTGGCTTTAGCTCAAGAAAAGTTTCAGGCTTTTTCCTTTATCCGCTATCAGCCCCTGAATATTGAAATCGATCCGAAATCTCAGGGATTTGAACTCCATACCTATGACATTGCGATCGCCACCAATGTCCTCCATGCCACAACATCCCTGGCAACAACCCTACACCATGTCCAACAACTCCTGGCACCAGGGGGACTCTTAATCTTAATTGAAGCGACCGAGCGTCGGCACTGGCTCGACCTAACTTTTGGATTACTAGAGGGTTGGTGGCGCTTTACCGATCACGATCGACGGACTAACCATCCTCTCTTGACTCTAGAAGAATGGCATCAAGTCTTGCAAGACACCGGGTTTACTCAGGTGGAAGCCGTTGCTTCTCCCGAAAATAGCGGTTCGATCATTCTGGCTCAAACGCCTTTGCTAACTCAACCGCTTCCGGCATCCATTAACCCACCTCCAAATCCTCAACACTGGTTAATTCTGGCAGACCAACAGGGAGTTGCTGAGGGATTGGCAGACCATTTACGCGCCCAGGGCGATCGGTGCATCCTTGTGTTTGCTGGCGAGGCCGATCAACACCCAGAAGCTGAAACCTATATCATTAATCCCAGACCTCCTTGCAGCCTTTTATCAGCCAACAGATGGCTGAGGGAACAGTGCAGGGTGTTATTCACTGTTGGGGACTGGATAGCGCTCAGCAGCCTAACCTCCAGCAGATTAACTTGTCTGGAGAAGACTGCAAAACCATACTCTACAGGGAGTGTCATTCCGCATTGTCCTTAGTTCAGGGAATGGTGCAGGAAAATACTTCAGCTCATCCCCAACTCTGGTTCGTTACCCAGGGAGCGCAATCCACACCAGGGGTGCCTCCAGCGATTACAGGGTTATCTCAATCCCTGCTATGGGGACTAGGGAAAAGCCTCGATCTTGAACATCCAGAACTACGATGCGTGCGGATTGATTTAGCACCCACCTTGCCCTTAGAGCAGCAAATCCAGAGTCTGGGGTCAGAAATCAAGGCAGTGCATTGGGAAGAACAAGTTGCCCTGAGAGAAAAACGCTCGTTACGTTGCCCGGCTGATTCAAAGTCATCCCCGCCAACAGATCTCGTCTCTTCATGTCTTGTCTTTCTCAGAAACAGCCACTTACCTGATCACGGGGGGGCTGGGGGGGGCTGGGACTACTGATTGCAGATTGGCTGGTGCAGCGAGGGGTCAAACACCTGGTCTTGGTCAGCCGCAGCGGTAGCAAGGCAGCAGCCAAGAAATTCCTAGATCAATGGGAGCGGCAGGGCGTAACGGTGGTGGTTGCTCAGTCCGATGTTTCTGACTTAAATGCCTTAAGGGGTGTGATTGACAACATTGAGCGATCGCTACCGCCCTTGCGGGGGATCATACATGCTGCAGGCGTTCTCTCAGATGGCATCCTTCAACAGCAGACCTGGGAAAAGTTTATGACTGTCTTGGCACCCAAGGTTCTGGGAGGTTGGCACCTTCATCGTTTGACCCAACACCTGCCTCTGGACTTTTTTGTATTGTTTTCCTCGACTGCTTCCCTGTTTGGCTCAAGAGGTCAAAGCAATCATGCTGCGGCTAATGCTTTCCTAGATACCCTGGCTCATTTCCGTCAGGCTCAAGGATTACCAGCTTTAAGTATTCACTGGGGAGCCGTCTCCCAGGTAGGCGCGGCGGCCGATCGCCAGGTTGAGTCCTATATTCAGAAGTTGGGAATGGGGACGATCGCTCCAGAACAGGTTTTACAGGGGCTTGAAGCCCTCATGCAAAGCTTAAGCCCTGAAATAGCCATGGCCCCGATTGATTGGGCTACATTTTTACCCAACATGCCTGAGCATGGCTCATTCCTGTCCCGCTGGCGAGCCGCAAACAGGACGGCATCAGGGTCTGATTACTCTGAGTTGCGGCAGCAGTTACAGGGGGTTAGTGCTGAAGAACGACGCGATCGCTTAATCACCTATTTACAAAATCAGGTTTCTCAAATTTTAGGATTTAGTTCGCCCCAATCGATTGATCTGCAAACGGGGCTATTTGACTTAGGGATGGATTCACTCACCGCGTTGGAATTCAGAAATCGTTTGCAAAGGAGCCTACAGTGCTCAATTCCCTCCACGGTTGCCTTTGACTATCCCACCCTGAGCAGTCTAGTCGATTTTCTCCTGCAACAGTTGTCCGCAGCAGACCAGTCCCAAACAGAACCTTTGGGCAGGGCTGCCTCACAACTGGAAACAGATCAACACCTACAATCTTCAGGAAAGTTAATCTCTTTGGATACAAAGCTTACTCCTGAGCAGAACCCAGTGCAGGCAACACTAGAGCAGCTATCTGACGAAGAGGCTGAAACCTCATTAATGAATACTTTAGACAATCTGGGGTACTAGGGCATGGACGAAGAGTACGGTCAAGAGCTATCACCCATTAAGCGGGCCTTACGCGCAGTCACTGCTCTACAGGGCAAGCTGGAAGACATTCAGTATGCTCAGCGAGAACCCATTGCCATTGTTGGCATGGGCTGTCGGTTTCCAGGAGGAATTCGATCGCCAGAGGACTACTGGGAATTGTTGTGTCAGGGGGGCGATGCCATCACTGAGATTCCAGCAAGCCGCTGGGATGTAGATCGGTTTTATGATCCTGACCCAGAAACACCAGGCAAAATGTATACCCGCTATGGCGGCTTTATTGAGGCTGTTGAAGCCTTTGATGCACCCTTTTTTGGCATTTCTCCCCGCGAAGCACTCTATCTAGACCCGCAACAATCGGTTGCTGTTGGAAGTAACCTGGGAAGCCCTTGAAAATGCGGACTATCTAATCCTCAACAGTTGTTCAAAACTCAAAACTGGCGTGTTTTGTGGGGTATTAGCAGCCAGGATTATGTGCGGCGTTTTGCCAACCGCCTCGCAGCAATCACGCCCTATGTAGGGTCGGGCAATAGCCACAGCACAGCGGCAGGACGGCTGTCTTTTTTCCTAGGACTGACAGGACCAAATCTGGCAATTGATACGGCTTGCTCATCTTCTCTCATGACTATTCATCTGGCCTGCCAGAGTCTGCGCCATCAAGAAAGTCAACTAGCGATCGCGGGAGGTGTCAACCTCCTACTGGCACCTGAAACTCATATTAATCACTCTCAGGCTCGGATGTTGGCCCCTGATGGTCGCTGTAAAACCTTTGATAGTCGGGCAGACGGATTTGTTCGCAGTGAGGGCTGCGGCGTCATGATTTTGAAGCGACTCTCGCAGGCTTTGAAGGATGGTGATCAGGTTTGGGCGGTCATTCGTGGCTCGGCCATGAATCAGGATGGCCGCACCAGTAGTTTAACGGTTCCGAGTGGGCCATCACAGCAATCCGTGATTCGTCAAGCGCTCGCCAATGGGCAAATCTCTCCAGCACAAGTCAGCTACATTGAAGCCCACGGCACGGGGACAGCTCTGGGAGATCCGATTGAAATTGGGGCGCTGGATGCTGTTTTTAGAGGCAGCCACTCCAAACAATCTCCCCTCCATGTTGGTTCGGTAAAAACAAATCTGGGTCATATGGAAGCTGCCGCCGGAATTGCAGGGCTAATGAAGGTCGTTCTGCAACTCCAGCATCAAGAAATTGTCCCCCATCTCCATTTGCTTCAACCCAACCCCCTGATTGACTGGGAGGAGATGGCGATCGCGATTCCCCAACAGCGCACACCCTGGCTGCGAGGGGAGCAGGCCCGGATAGCGGGGGTGAGTTCCTTTGGCTTCAGTGGGAGTAATGCCCATGTGATTGTGTCAGATCGAGTTGGATCAGATCGAGTTGAATCAGATCGGGTTGGATCAGACCATCTGGTTTCCAGGGCATCCTCCCAAACTACCACCGAGCCACCTTCTCAGCCATCTTCTGAACAGTCCCAAATAGCACGCCCTCTGCATCTGTTAAAACTATCGGCTCGAACCGATGAGGCGCTGCAACAGTTGGCCCTGCACTATCATCATCACCTCAAGCGTCATCCTGATGTGGCGATCGCCGATGTCTGCTACACCGCTAACAGGGGTCGGGCTAATTTCAGCCACCGCCTGACTCTTGTGACTTCTTCAACAGCCGATCTGATCCCAAAATTGCAACAGGTTGGAGAGCTAGGGGAACATGAAATTGTCGGACTCCAAAAGGGGCAACTCGCCAGCCAAAACCCACCCAAGCTAGCCTTTCTTTTCACGGGACAAGGATCTCAATATGGGGGCATGGGTCGCCAATTGTATGACACCCTCCCAACCTTTCGGCACAGCCTACAGCAGTGCGACGAACTCCTACGCCCTTACCTGGATTACTCCCTATTAGATATCCTCTATCCCCTGGAGTCTTCAGAAGATGAGCTTCTGAACCAAACTGCCTATACTCAACCTGCCCTCTTTGCCCTGGAATATGCCCTGTATCAAGTATGGCGATCGTGGGGGGTTACGCCTTCAGTCGTCATGGGACATAGTGTCGGGGAATATGTGGCTGCCTGTGTTGCGGGTGTGTTTAGCTTGGCAGATGGATTAAAGCTGATGGCCGCTAGAGGACGCTTGATGCAACAGTTGCCTTCTGTAGGTCGGATGGTTTCCCTGTTAGCCTCCCAGGACGTAGTCAGGGATACGATTCGGAACTGTGGCGTAACTACAGTCAGCATTGCAGCAATTAATGCTCCCCACAGCACCGTCATCTCAGGATTAACGATCGAGGTAGAAACTGTGGTGCAAGCACTGGAGCAGCAAGGGGTGAAAGCCAGGGATTTACAAGTGTCCCATGCCTTTCACTCTTCTCTGATGGCACCGATGATCGACTCATTTGAACAGGTGGCGCGGCAAATTGAGTATGCCCAGCCTCAGATCAAACTGATTGCTAACGTCACAGGAACGGTGGCGACTGCTGAGATTGCCACACCTGACTACTGGTGTCGTCATATTTTGTCCCCAGTTCAATTCTTTCAAAGTATGGAAACCCTGCAACAGTTAGGGTTCTCAACTTTTCTAGAATGTGGATCAAAGCCAGTGTTGCTGGGCATGGGTCGTCAATGTCTCTCTGAAGACGCAGGCACCTGGCTCCCCAGCCTCCGCCCCAACCAATCAGACTGGTCAACCCTATGCACCAGTTTGGCAACACTTTACATACAGGGGGTTGACATTGATTGGCACGGGTTTGACAAGGATTATCCTCGCTCTACCGTATCTCTGCCAAACTATCCTTTTCAAAAGCAATCCTACTGGATTGAGCCTACCCTTGATGTTTCAGCACCCACTTCAAACTCTACGCTGTCCAACCTGCCGATTCTGGAGTTGCTCAATCAGGGCGATAGTACCAAACTAGTGCAATTGCTGGGAAAGGCATCCTCGAAAGAGCCTGATTCAGAGGCGATCGCGCTCCTGGTTCGGGAATACCAACGTCAACTCACCACTGCCACATCAGCTAATTGGTTCTATACCGTTAACTGGAAAGCTCAATCCTTAATCAGTCATCAATCTAGTGATCGGATAGGTAATCAGACAAGAGAAACTAGTGGTGATTGGCTAATTTTGGCAGATGCCCAAGGAGTGGGAGATGCCCTGTCTGAGCAGCTTATCCAACAAGGACACCGATGTACCTTGGTGAGAGCCGCATCGGAATGCCAGTCTGAATTCAGCAATGCTCTCTCGGCTATAACGTTAAAACCTGGAGATATTCAGGGAATTGAGGTTCTGCTTCAATCTCTGTTCAGCGGCGATCGCCCGGTGCGAAGAGTGGTGTATTTGTGGAGCCTGGATACCCCTACTACAGTAGACCTGACGGTAGACACGCTAGAACAGGGTATTGCCCACAGCTGTCAAAGCCTTCTCTATCTACTCCAGGGAATTGCCAAATATCAGTCTTCCAACTGCCGTGTTTGGGCTGATTACACAAAATGCGATCCAAGTGGGAACCACTCCGGTAGCCATTACCCAAGCGCCGATCTGGGGACTGGGTAAGGTCATTGCTCTAGAACACGCAGATCTATGGGGGGCTGATTGATGTGGAGCGATCGTTACCCCTCTCCACCCAAGCCCAACAGATCTGCCAAGAAATTCACCAGGAAATTCACCAAGAAATTAGCCAAGAAATTAACCAGGAAGCAGCAGAGGATCAGGTTGTCTACCGGGCTGACCGAGCGCTACGTTGCCCGCCTTGAACCCCATCTTTCCCCTCCTTGTCAGACCGTTCAACCAGACGAAGCCGGAAGCTATTTGATTACAGGTGGTTTGGGGGGACTCGGGCTACAAGTTGCTCAATGGTTGGCAGAACAAAAGGTTAAACAGTTGGTGCTCATTGGCAGGCAGATCGATCGCCCAGAAACTCAAGTGATCCTTACCACTCTGGAGCAAACGGGTACCCGCGTCACGGTCATGGCCGCAGACGTAACCAGCCAGACTGATATGGCTCAAGTTCTAGACAAGATTCAAACCTCTTTGCCTCCCTTAAAAGGCATTATCCATACGGCTGGAGTTCTAGAAGATAGTATTTTGCTAAACCAGGATTGGGATCAGTTTACTCAAGTAATGGCTCCCAAAGTACAGGGAACCTGGATTCTCCATACCCTGACCCAAGCATTACCCCTCGACTTTTTTATCTGTTTTTCATCTATCTCAGCCTTAATCGGGGCACCTGGGCAGGGAAACTATGCTGCCGCCAATGCTTTCATGGATTCCTTTGCCACCTACCGACAGACTCTAGGATTGTCAGGATTAAGCCTCAATTGGGGCCCCTGGGCCCAACAGGGCATGGCAGCGCGATTAGCTTCAGACTACCAAAACCGCATCATGACGGCTGGGTTCAAGCCCTTCAGTGATATCCAGGGGGTGCAACTGTTGAGTCAGGTTTTGCAGCAGCAACAGCAGATCGGCATCGTTTCTGTAGATTGGACAGCTTGGAGCAATCAGGTTTCAGGACGGCGGCGAGCCTACTTCACCACAGTGCTGCCCAAAGGCTGGGGCAGGACAAGCAATCCAATCCCTTGGGCAGATCAGCAGTCCAGTATCCAGCATCAGGAAGTGCCAACACTATCGCCCTTGCCAATTCTGCAAACGATCGCAGTCGCAGAACGCCAATCGTTCCTCATCAACTATTTCACCCAAGAAATTGGTCAGGCTCTGTTGCTAACACCAGAGCAAGTGGATCAGCATGAGTCCCTAACGTTTATGGGTTTTGATTCTCTCATGGCGCTGGAATTACGCAATCGGCTACGAACCAATTTAGGAGTCGAGATTCCCGTGGCTCGATTGATTGAGGGCATCAGTATCCAAGCATTAGCCACTGAAGTGTGTGAGCAACTGGCCCAAATTCTGGAGCAGTCTCAGGATAGACATCCCAGTAAAACAGCCGAGAAGCAAGGGTCGAGTCTTGCAGGGGCAGTCAGTGCAGTCAGTGCAGTCAGTAGTCATGAGTGGTTTAGCGAGGGAGAGCTATGAATCTAGTTGAGTTTTTACAGCGCCTTTCAATCCAGGGGTGGCAGGTTTGGGCAGATGGAGAGCGGCTCCGCTATCGTGCCCCCAAGGAAGAAGAAGACACTACCGCATCTGTCCTCACTGAACTGAAAGCTCACAAAACTGAAATTCTCCAGCTTCTACAGTCCAACCCCGATGCTGTCAATGTTTACCCTCTCTCCTATGGACAGCGATCGCTCTGGTTTCTGTGGCAGTTGGCTCCTGAGAGCGTCGCTTACAATCTGGGATATGCAGGGCGCATCCGATCGGCGATCGACATTCCTGCCCTGGAAACCTCTTTTCAAATCCTGCTGCAACGCCATTCGGTTCTTGGACATACTTTCCCTTGCTTAGGGAAGGAGCCTATTCAACAGCCTCACACGCTTGCTACATTCTCGATTGAGCAGGTCAATGCATCAACTTGGACTGAGGCAGAACTGCAATTGCAGGTGATAGCGGCCTATCGGCAGCCCTTTGATCTAGAACAGGGAGCCATCATCCGCGTTCAGATCTTCACCCGTTCAGCACAGGATCATGTGCTACTCCTGGTAATTCACCATATTGCCTGTGATGCCTGGTCGATTGGGGTGCTTTTAGAGGATTTAAAGCTCCTTTATCCAGCAGTGAAACAAGGGTTGCCAAACCCCTTACCGGCGCTCAAATACACCTATCGAGATTACGTTTCCTGGCAACAACAGATGTTGGCAAGTGCGGAGGGAGAAACACTATGGCACTACTGGCAACACCAGCTAGCAGGGGAACTCCCAGTCTTGAATTTGCCAACGGATTATCCGCGCCCCCCTGTTCAAACCTACAACGGTGCTTCCCATCCGATTGAAGTTTCTGAGCAATTGACCTGGCAACTCAAGCAGCTAGCCCAACAAGAGAACGTCACCCTATACATGCTCTTGTTGGCAGCCTTCCAGGTTCTACTCCACCGCTATACCGGACAGTCAGAGATTTTAGTTGGCTCCCCAACGTCAGGCAGAAGTCGGACAGAATTTACCCATTTAATGGGCTTTTTTGTCAATCCCATTGTGCTGCGGAGTGACCTTTCAGCCAATCCATCCTTTAAGCGCTTGCTTGCACAGGTGCGCCGTGCGGTATTGGAGTCCTTAAGCCACCAGGATTATCCCTTGCCCTTACTGATCGAGCGGCTACAGTTACGCCGAAACGCGAGTCACTCACCCATTTTTCAGACCTCTTTTGCCCTACAAATTGCGGCAGTCCCAGGAATTAAAGGATCTCCACTTACACCAAACCTCAACTGCTGTAAATTGGGGCGGACTGGAATTGGAGCCATTTCTCACTCTGCAACAGGAAGGCCAATTTGATCTATCCCTGGAGTTAGTAGAATCTAGTTCTACTCTGCTGGGGGCTTTTAAATACAACACCGATCTCTTTAGCTCGGCAACTCTCGACCGTCTGGAAAGTCATTTTCAGACCCTATTGGCGGCGATCGCCAGCCACCCTGATTTACCCATTGGGCAGATGCCTATCGTCACGCCCACCGAGCGAGAACAGCTTCTGACCACCTGGGGTGGGTCCAGTTTCCCCCAGAGTCTGCCCCAGTTTGAACAGTGTCTTCCTCACCTTTTTGCAGATCAGGTCGCGCAGACTCCCAGCGCCCTAGCTGTCGTGTATGGCGATCAAACGCTGACCTATGAGGAACTCAACCAACGTGCCGATCAGCTTGCCTATCGGTTACAACAACTCGGCGTTGGCCCTGACACCCTCGTTGGACTCTACCTCCAGCGCTCCCTCGATCTGATCGTTGGGATTATAGGGATTTGGAAAGCTGGAGGGGCTTATGTACCTTTAGATCCGACCTATCCTGTAGATCGCTTAGCGTATATTCTCAATCATGCTCAGGTGCCTGTGCTATTGACTCACCAGAGTCTCCAGGGAGAATTGCCAGTCTCTAACACAGCGGTAATTTGCCTGGATCGGGATTGGGAGCGATCGCCCAAGCATTTTCTTCAAGCCTCTCCTTGCTGTCCTGTGACTCCCTCGCTCAAGCCTGAACACCTCGCCTACGTCATCTACACCTCTGGATCGACTGGCCAACCCAAAGGTGTGATGGTGGAACACCGATCGGTTATGAATCTCTGTCAGGGTCTGGAACAGCGGGTTTATGCCAACGACTCAGGCATACCGCTCCGAGTCAGTGTCAATGGCTCCATTGCCTTTGATACGTCAGTCAAACAGATCATTCAACTACTGCAAGGCCGCACGCTGAACCTGATTCCGGAGTCCGTTCGACTTGATGGCGCAGCACTTCAGGACTATCTAGAGTCTTACCCTGTGGATGTATTCGAGTGTACTCCCTCCCAATTGGAGCTATTACGGGCGGGAGGTTGGCTTGATCATGCTCCCCTTCCCAAAATCATCCTGCTGGGAGGAGAAGCCATTACAGAATCCAGTTGGCAAGCCTTAGCTGATATTAAAGCCACCCGCTTTTTCAACCTCTACGGACCAACAGAATGCACAGTCGATGCCACCGTCAGTGAAATTAGTGCCGCAGAACCCAAACCTGTCCTAGGCAATCCTCTGCCTCATGTCACTCTTTACATCCTAGATGCCTACCGTCAACCCGTGCCGATTGGCGTCACTGGGGAGCTATGCATTGGTGGGGCTGGAGTGGCTCGCGGCTATCTGCATGATCTTGAGATGACTCAGGAAAAGTTCATTGACTCGCCCTTCAACGAAGAACCAGGGGCACGTCTTTACTGCACTGGAGATCTGGCTCGGTATCGCTCTGATGGCAAAATTGAGTTTTTAGGGCGGGCGGATTATCAAGTCAAGATTCGCGGCTTCCGGATTGAATTAGCAGAAATTGAGGCAGTTTTAAGCCAACACCCCCAGATCAGAGAGTCGGTGGTCAGTCTGCGGGAAGATCAGCCGGGAATTAAACGCCTTGCTGCCTATGTAATTGCTCAAGAGGAGAACCAACTCTCTATAGAAGCGGTACGCCACTTCTTAAAGCAGCGCCTACCAGAATATATGGTTCCGGCAGCGATTGTCCCCCTGAAGTCTTTGCCACTTACCCCCAACGGCAAGGTAGATCGGCAAGCGCTGCCGGTGCCTGAGTCTTCCCGTCGGGAACTGGCAACCCCCTTTGTCGAACCTCAAACCCCTGAGGAAATTATCCTGGCTCAGATTTGGGCAGAGGTTTTGGGGCTAGAACAAGTGGGCATCCAGGATAATTTCTTTGAGTTGGGGGGAGATTCTATCCTGGCAATTCAGATTATTGCCCAGTCCAATCAAGCAGGGCTAAAGATTTCTCCCCGTCTCCTGTTCAAACACCAAACCATTGCTGACTTGGCGGCGATCGCCCAGACAGACACAGCCCATCTCAGCACAGCCCATCTCAGCGCAGCAGCACAAGGCCCCATTACAGGGCCCGTTCTGCTCACCCCGATCCAGCAGCGCTTCTTCGAGCACTACAGTCTCACCCCGCATCACTTCAACCAGTCGGTTTTACTAGAAGTGACGGATGCCCTGGATGCCCAAATCCTGCAACAGTCAATTGACGCACTGCTGTCTCACCACGATGTTTTGCGGTTGCGCTTCACGCCCGATGAAGCAGGATGGCAGGCGCTCAATGCCCCTGATCAGCCAGGGACAGCGCAGGATATTTTGCAGGTTGTAGACCTCGCTCCTTTAGCCCTCAATGAACAGCCCAGCGCTCTGCAAGAGGCGATCGCCAAGCACAGGGCAGCTTAAACATTACTACAGGGCCGCTTCTGCGGGTCTGCTTGTTCCAGTCAGGGCAGGGGCAAACGGGTCGATTATTGCTGATCTTGCATCACCTGGTGGTGGATGGCGTCTCCTGGCGAATTCTCCTGGAGGACTTGAACCTTGCCTATAGGCAGTTGATCCAGGGCAAACCTGTCCAGATGCCGCCTAAAACTACTGCGTTTCAAACCTGGGCACAACGGTTGCAAGAGTTTGTCCAAACCTCGCCAACGCTGCGGCAAGAAGCTGACTTCTGGCTGAACATGGCATCCCCTACAGGAAGTGTTCCCGTCGATTATCCCAACGGTATCCTGTCCAATACGGACGCTTCGGTTAGGCAACTGTCGATCACGCTCAGTCAAGAACAAACTCGCTTACTTCTCCAGGCGGTGCCCGCTGCCTATAACACCCAAATCAATGATGTGTTGTTAACGGCCCTGATGCTTAGTTTCAGATCTTGGGCTGGATTGCGATCGCTCCAGATTGACTTAGAAGGTCACGGCCGAGAGGACTTCCTGGAGGGAATTGATCTCTCGCGCACTGTGGGTTGGTTCACTACGGTTTTCCCAGTGCAGTTAACTCTGGGACTCAGTGATGATCCAGGAGAAGCACTCAAAGCCATCAAAGAACAGTTACGGCAAATTCCTCAACGAGGAATCGGTTATGGGCTACTTCGATACCTCCACCCTGACTTAGATGTGCGCCAACAACTGCAACAGGTTCCTGTCGCTCCAATCAGTTTCAATTATTTGGGGCAATTTGATCAAGTGCAGCGCTCTGCCTCAGACTGGGTGGTGGGACTGGCTCCGGAAACAACCCATCCCAATCGCGCTCCCCAGGGACAACGGATTTATTGGATTGACATTACTGGGCAGGTGCTGGATGGAAAGCTCCAATTAGAGTGGAGTTACAGCGATCAGGTTCACAAAGCTACAACGATAGAAACCCTGGCAAGTCAATATCTGCAAACTCTCCAGCACCTTATCGACCATTGCCTTGCGCCAACAGCAGGCGGGTTTACCCCCTCCGATTTTCCGCTGACAACGCTCAGTCAGTCCCAGCTTGATCGGCTCCTCACTCCCCGTCAACCTATCGCCGATCTCTATCCGCTTTCCCCTGTCCAGGAAGGGATGTTGTTTCATGCTCTTTACACCCCAAACTCAGGCGTGTATTTTGAACAGTTCAACACTACCCTTGAGGGCGATCTCGATGTCGCTGCCTTCCAGGAATCTTGGCAACAGGTCGTTCAGCAGCACCCGATCTTAAGAACCACCTTTCTGATCCAATTGGAGCCTCCCCTTCAGGCTGTTTGGCAAGCGGTTGCCCTTCCCTGGACAATGTTCGATTGGCGAGAACTCCCAGAAGCCCAGCAAGCAGAACAGCTTCAAGCTTTCCTGCTACAAGATATTGCTCAGGGATTTTCCTGGGATCAAGTGCCTCTACGGTTTACCCTCATTCAACGCAAGCAGCAGACCTTTCAGTTCATCTGGAGTTTCCACCATATTTTGTTTGATGGATGGTGCTTACCCCGACTCATGGGAGAGGTTTTAACCTGCTATCGGGCAATCCGCCAGGGTACTCGCGCTGTTCTCCCCCCCTCACGACCCTACCGAGACTACATTGCTTGGTTGCAACAGCAGGATCAGCGTCAGGCCCAAGACTTTTGGCAGCCTCACTTGACTGGTTTTCAAGCCCCAACACCTCTAGGTATTGATCAAGTCGGTATCCTCTCCTCCCAGGCAGATAAACTAGCCCAAACAGATAAACCTGCCGTTGAAGTGCAACGGGTGCTGCCCTCCAGCTTGGCAGAAGCGCTCAAAGCATTAGCCCAACGGCATCATCTCACCCTTTATACATTGCTACAAAGGCGCTTGGGCCTTGCTCTTGAGCCACTATAGTGGTGAATCAGATGTCCTGTTTGGAACCACGGTTTCAGGACGGACTCCTGAACTGGTAGGAATTGAAAACATGATAGGGCTGTTCATCAACACACTACCCGTGCGAATACAGGTCACCGATGAAACCCCGCTACTGAACTGGCTGAGTCACCTCCAAACCCGACAGGTTGAACGAGAACAGTATACTGCTACATCCCTGGTAGATCTCCAGGGTTGGAGTGAGGTTCCCCGCCATCTGCCGCTGTTTGAAAGTCTGTTAGTTTTCGAGAATTATCCTGTGGATCAGTCCCTTCAATCTCAGCACCCACAGGAATTAACCCTGAAGGATCTACAGTTTTTGAGCAAACGAACTATCCTCTAACGGCGATCGCACCCCTATCCCTGATCTCTCGATCCGTATCAGCTACGATCCGCAGCGATTTGAAGCATCGAGCATTGAACGCTTATTGGGTCATTTACAGTGCCTGTTAGCATCCATGGTTGCCCATCCAGAGGCAAAACTCAGCGACCTGATGCTTCTGTCAGATGCTGAAAGACAACAACTGGTGCTGGATTGGAACCAGACTCAACGACCCTACCGAACCGATTCCTGTGTGCATCATTGGGTAGAGGAACAGGTGGAGAAAACACCGGATGCGATCGCTGTCACCTTTGAAGATCAACACCTCACCTATCGCAGTCTCAACGCCCAGTCTAATCAGTTGGCCCATTATCTACAATCTCTGGGAGTAGGTCCTGAAGTACCCGTGGGTCTTTGTGTCCGGCAATCGTTCAGGATGGCAATTGGGGTTTTAGCGATTCTCAAAGCTGGCGGTGCCTATGTGCCTCTCGATCCCAACTATCCACCAGAACGGCTGACCTTCATGGTCGAGGATACCCAAGCCCCCATTCTCCTGACCGAGAGTGAATTAGCACCTAACCTTCCCCAACAAGGACAGGTGATTGCCCTCGATCGCCACTGGACGACAATTCTGCAACAGCCTGAAACCAATCCCCAAAGTCCGGTGGACTCCCAGAATCTCCTCTATATCATCTACACCTCTGGCTCAACCGGCCGTCCCAAGGGAATTGCCTCTCTCCCACTCTGCGCTGGGAAATCTGATTCAATGGCATCTGGAGACACTGGAGCGGGGAGGCATGCTGCAATTTGCTTCGTTAAGCTTCGATGCCAGTTTCCATGAAATGTTTGCAGCCTGGTGCGCTGGAGACACCCTTTACCTGATTTCAGAAGAGTTGCGTCAGGATACGGAAAAGCTAGTCCTCTTCTTGAGCACTCACCCAGTTCAGAAGGCAATTTTGCCGGTTGCCCTCTGGCAGCAAATGGCCGAGGAGTATGGAGAACAGCCTCATCTGTTTAAAGGACTGACCACGGTCATTACCACCGGAGAACAACTGCAAATTACTCGACCGATGATCGAGCTGGCTAAAAAGCTACCTCAGTGTCAGTTTCATAACCACTACGGTCCTTCCGAAACCCATGTGGTCACTGCCTATACATTCAGTCACCAGCCAGAAACCTGGCCACTCTATCCTCCCATTGGTCAGCCGATCGCCAATACCCAAATTTACATCCTCGATTCTAAATTCCAGCCTGTTCCCATTGGAGTACCTGGATTTCTCTTCATTGGGGGAGCAAATTTAGCGCGGGAGTATCTCCACCGCCCAGATCTCACCGCCGAGAAGTTTATTCCCAATCTGTTTGGGCCAGGGCAACTCTACCAAACTGGCGATCGCGCCCGCTATCTGCCCGACGGACAGATCGAATTTCTGGGGCGGGTGGATGATCAGGTAAAAATTCGAGGCTTCCGCATTGAACTGGGAGAAGTCGAAGCTGTCCTCAACCAATGTCCAGCCATCAGTCAGGGCGTTGTTCAGGTGCATGGGATGAGCAGCAGCGATCGACAACTAATCGCCTACGTAGTGCCGGTTCACGGACAGCCCCTTGCTGTTGAAACGGTACGGCAGTTCCTCAAGCAGCGATTACCTGCTTATATGAGTCCTTCAAGCTTCATTGTGTTGGATTCCTTGCCGCTGACGGCTAATCGAAAAATCGATCGCCGTGCTCTTCCCAAACCTGACTTGAACAACTGGAGCGACCGTGCTCAAAGGAATTACACTCCACCTCGAACTCCGATGGAGGAGGTGATTGCCAACGTCTTTGCCAATATCTTAGACATCGAGCCAATCGGCATTCACGATAGCTTTTTTGATTTGGGCGGACATTCCCTGCTAGCCACCCGGATCATCTCTCGACTGCGGCTGGCATTTCAGCTAGATATTCCCCTGCGAACTCTGTTTGCAGCCCCCACCGTGGCTGAACTAGGACAGGCCGTCTCTGAATTGCAACTGATCGGGGAAACACCTGCCCCACCCATTGAAGCAGTGCCCCGCAATCAAGAACTTCCTCTCTCCTGGGCCCAAGAGCGACTGTGGTTCTTAGACCAGTTGGAAGGTGCAAGTCTTACGAACAACATGCCCTCAGCCGTTCAGGTGACTGGCCCGCTGGATGTATCCGTCTTAGCGCAAGCCCTCACTGCCATTGTTGAACGCCACGAAAACCTGCGAACCAGTTTCCCCACCGTCAATGGTGTCCCAGTGCAGTCGATTGCGCCTCCCCTGGCGATCGCCGTGCCTGTAGAAGATTTGCGATCGTTCCCTGAATCCGATCAACCCTCTATCATCCAACAGATCTTGGATCAGGAAATGCAACAGCCCTTCAATCTGGCGGCAGGCCCCCTGATGCGGCTGAAGCTGCTTCATCTGGGGGAACAGCGCAACGTGCTGATCATTACCTTTCACCATGCCATCTATGATGCCTGGTCTGGCAGTCTATTTATTCGTGAACTGGCGGATCTCTACCTCAGTTATTTGACAGCATCCCCCACAGCATTGCCTCCTGCCCATCTCCCGCCCATCCAATACGCAGACTTTGCGGTCTGGCAGCGGCAATGGTTACAGGGAAACGTTTTAGAGCAACAACTGAACTACTGGCGGCAGCAGCTTAGGGGAACCTTGCCCATCTTGCAATTTCCAACAGATTATCCTCAACCCCAAGTTCAGGACTATCGAGGACTACAGGAAACATTGCAACTGGACGCACTGCTTACCTCCCAATTAAAAATGCTGAGTCAGCAGCAGGGCGTCACCTTCTTCATGACCCTATTGACAGCCTTCAAAATCCTGCTGGCTCGTCATACGGGTCAAGAAGACATCATTGTGGGCACTCCTATTGCGGGACGGAATCACTTAGGTACAGAAGGCCTGATTGGCTTTTTCATCAACACCTTACCGCTGCGAACTGATTTATCTGGGAATCCCAGTTTCCAAACCCTATTAGCTCGCGTTCGGGAAGTCACGCTTGGATCTTACAGTCACCAAGATCTTCCCTTCGTGAAATTAGTAGAAGAATTACAACCCGATCGCTCCTTGCACCGCCATCCCATCTTTGATGTGATGTTCAATTTCATTAACACTCCAACAGCCCCTCTGAATGTCTCAGGTCTAACCTTTAAATCTCTATCTCTCCAGGAAACAGAGTCCCGCTTCCTGATGACCCTCTATGTTCAGGAGCAGCAGGATCAACTGATGATCCGTCTGGTCTATCGGCGATCGCTCTTCGCCCCTGAGCGGATGCAGGCATTTATGTCTCAGTTTCGGTGCCTACTAGGGCAAATTGTGGTTGCTCCCAATCAAGGAATTTACACCTACTCCCTAACTGGCTCTACCACTGGCTCTACCACTGGCTCTACCACTGGCTCTGCCAGAATGGGTCATCCTCAAATTCCTTTGCCTAGTCCCGCTGAGCCTCTACCAGAACCCATCTATCCTTCTGTACTCCATGACATATTTGCCTGGGCCAACCAACACCCAACTCAGGTGGCCCTCCGCCAAGACACTCGCGAGTGGACGTATCAGCAAGTTCTTGACCAAACCCAACGCATTGGACAACTTCTGAGGCACAAAGGTCTGGAAACAGGAGATGCTGTCGCACTCTGTGGATCACGCAGCTTTGGCTTCATTGTTAGTATGCTTGGTATTCTCCAGAGTGGTGGAGTTCTGGTAACGATAGACCCAACTCTGCCGCGCCAACGTCAACACCTGATCCTCGAACAAAGTCAAGCCAGGTACTTAATTCTGGTTGGTCAGCTTCCCGAAAATCTCATCCTTAATCAACCCTTACCCATCATTCAAATTACCCCCGATCAAGGCATTTCTCTTGATGGCGGTGAAATTTCTCTGAATCAAACTGAGCTTCCTGCCCTGAATCCTAACGATCGAGCCTACATCTTTTTCACATCTGGGAGCACCGGAATACCCAAAGCCATCTTAGGAAGTCACAAAGGGATTTCTCACTTTGTTCACTGGCAACGACAAACCTTTGCTATTGGAATGGGAGATCGAGTAGCTCAATTAATTCGTCCTTCTTTCGATGCAATTCTCAGAGATGTTTTCCTACCGCTAACTAGTGGGGCTACTCTCTGCCTGCCGAGCACAGAAACTGATCTGGCTCCCGATCAGCTTCTCAACTGGCTCGAACAGGAACAAATTTCGCTACTTCATACAGTACCCACCATCGCTCAAACCTGGTTAGCAAAAATACCCCAGCAAATCCCATTGAAATCTCTACGTTGGATTTTTCTGTCCGGTGAGCCTCTTACAGAAACCCTGGTGAGACAGTGGCGACAAACGTTCCCAGAAGCAGGGCAAATAGTTAATCTCTATGGATCAACCGAGACGACCATGGTGAAATGCTTTTATCCAATTCCTCAAGAGATCCCTGTTGGGATTCAACCCGCAGGTTATCCACTGCCTGAAACCCAAGTTCTTGTTGTGAATGCTGCTCAGCAACTTTGCGGTGTGGGTGAAGTTGGGGAAATCGTCATCCGCACACCATTCCGTACTCTGGGTTATCTCAATGATCCTGAAGAGCAACAAAAGCGGTTTGTTCCCAATCCTTTCCGACCCGATCCCAACGATTTACTTTTCTATACGGGCGATAGCGGCCGCTATCGCCTCGACGGAAGTCTACAAATCCTGGGCCGATTGGACAACCAGATTAAAATTCGCGGCATCCGAGTTCAGCCGGGAGAAATCGAAACCATTCTCAATCAATATCCATCAGTGAGCGAAAGCGTAGTCGTTGACAAAGTTATTGGAAGTCAAGAGAATTTACCAGAAAATATTTTCCTAATTGGTTATCTTGTTCCCAAAGCCAACCATACAGTCGATCTCAACGATCTGCGTATCTACCTCAGACAACATCTTCCTGAGTTTCTTATTCCCTCAAGCTTCATGCTACTGGAAGCCTTACCCCTCACACCTACAGGAAAAGTCGATCGTCGCGCGTTACCTGAAGTAGCTATAGCGAATCAAGCAGAAAAGTCGATTGTTGCACCCCGCACCCTAACCGAACAAAAAGTCGTGAACCTATTTGCTGAGGTTCTCCAACGAGAAATCTCTGAGCGTCCACGATAACTTCTTCGAGATTGGAGGGCATTCTCTCCTGGCTATTCTGATTTGTTCTCGTCTGCGAGAAACCTTTGATCTGGAGGTTCCTATCCGGACTCTCTTTGAATCTCCTACCGCTGCTGAATTATCAGCCGAGATTGAACGTTTGATGACAACAGAGACGGTTACCACTCCTGTAGTTCCAACGATCGCCAAAATATCTAGAGATCAACGGCGAGCATCGTTCTCTTCAGAACATGAACTTCAACTATCGGAAACGCTGAAAACAGAGATATCAAAACATCAGCTTCCTAATAGAAACTTAGAATCTGGATCTCAAAATCCCGTATCCCAGTAAAATGAATTGCTAAGAGATTGAAAAAGGAGTATAGACATGTACCAAAACAGTTTAGAAGACAACACCATCTACACAGTTGTGATCAATCAGGAGGAGCAATACTCAATTTGGGACGCACATCGCCAGCTACCATTAGATTGGCGAGAGGTTGGCAAAACTGGATCAAAAGTAGATTGCCTTGAGTATATCAAGACGGTCTGGACAGATATGCGACCCTTGAGCCTCAAAAAAGCAATAGCAGGGGCGGAAAAAGACTACTAAATCAACACAAGAAACCATACAAACACTATCTAAAGGAATAAATGCTAGGAATCTTGGGAGGAATGGGACCTCTAACATCAGCAGAAATTTCTCAAAACAATTTACGAATATAGTCTTTTAGGGGAAAAAGAGCAAGAAGCCCCTCAAGTGATTCTTTATTCAGATCCTACTTTTCCTGACAGAAGCGAAGTTTTACTTAAAGGAGACTATGGCTTACTCCTTGAGCTTTTGACTGCTGCCCTATATAAATTACGTGATTTACACGCCTCTAAGATTGTTATTTGTTGTATAACCTCACACTATCTTTTACCTCAACTTCCCAGCGACTTAAGAGAGTGTCTTATCTCGCTGATAGAAGTTATTCTGAATGAGGTTATAGAGCAAAAAAAAATAATTTGCTATTGTGCACGAATGGAACAAGAAAGTTAGAAATCTTTCAGAGTAATACTCTGTGGCAGGTTGCTAAAGAGCATATTACTCTTCTCGATGAGGACGATCAAGATACCGTCCACAAAATGATCTATCAGATTAAGATCAATGCTTATTCTCCTCACAGTATTATTTCTTTCTTAGAAAAACTAAAGGAGAAGTACCAGGCGGATTACCTGATAGCTGGCTGCACAGAGTTTCATTTACTCAATAGATCTAGTTTCTTAATGAGTAATTTAAGAAATGACTTCTTTCTAGACCCATTGACTATTGTTGCCGAAAAATTGGATATGAGCTTTAGAAATTATCTCCAAACCAATTCTGTAAGCTCTGTCAACTGTAATGGGGCTGTGGTCTCATAAATCTTCTGGGTTTGTATTGCCATTTCGTAGAGATTAAGCAGCAAGCAGAACAAGAGGCGTTAGCAAAAGCAGTCACGCTGATCAATAACAGACCAAAACAATCGCTTGATTACAAAACGCCTTCTGAGGCATTCTATGCTAAGAAATCAGACAATGATACACTTCAAATTTGAATTGGTCTTTTGTTGCTGCTCTATCAAGAAACGGTCAGTTCTTCGATGATTGAATAATTCTATCTATCTTTAGTCGCTGAAGTGAGGCGATCGCCAGTCTCTGAATTATTTCCATTGAAGGGCGATCGCGTTGTTCAGTGTGAGGGTTTCAGATATTCGCAACCTCTGACCATTCTGATGAAGAGATAAGTCTTCCGTTGGTCACGGTAGGCTGATACCGCTTAAACCTTGCGAACGAAGAAGTACAGGCGATAGCGTCCCTGACTGTTACTACCCAGATCCCAGGTAAAGTCAGCTTTGGGGTCGCCACCCTCAGTCTGCCTTGCCATTTGAATCAGATAATCTCGCGTCAACAATTCAGCGCGTCTGCCCACATCATCATCCCCTGCACCCACCAGCTCGCTCAGCTTATTGGACATCAGTTTCACAACTTCAGGAGGAACTGAAACGCCTCCGGTTTGGCTGGCAAGTGCTGCATTCCCCATATCCAAAATTGACTTGAACGCCCCAGAGAATGCGTGCGGGTCGCCTTCATCTTTTTCGCGGATCACCACTGCCAGAATCACATCCTGAGCATTACCGGAATAAAGCCGTTTGGCAAAGCGAGTGACTTCCCCCTTATCCACATCCCCAATCACTCCAGTTTCATGGGGTGTCTGAGGCTGTCCAGAGGTAGAAACTCCCAGAAACATATAAGGCTCATCACTACCTGACCATTCACTGGACTCATCCAGGCACTTGAAGCCAGAGAACCAGAGTTCTACCTTCACTTCGGAGTAGGTTACTTTTGCGCCACCTTCCGGTGTCCAGCGAATTTCTCCGCCTTCAAAGCGGCTGTATCTGCCTCTGCCGTTGGTACCTTCTGTCACCAGTTCATCACTCACCGGGTATCCCAATCTGCCGCGCTCCCATCCCTGGTCTGCCCAAGCTCCACGGATATACCCCTTGACGATGTGTGCGCCGGTGTTGGGTGTCCAGTAAATCGAGGCATTATTTTCAAAGTGGTTGTACCGTCCCACACCATCGGGTGTGACCGTTTCATCAGTGACAGGAAAGCCCAGTTCGCCCTTATCCCAGTTCTGTTCTCCCCACTTGGTGTAGATCAGACCATAAACCGCGAAAGCTTCTGAAGCGCCTGTTTTCCAGATGATGGTGCCATTCTGGAAGTTGTTAAAGCGACCCTGTCCGCTGCCTGCATTCAATTCATCCGTGGTGGGATATCCCAAAGGGCTTTTCTCCCATCCTAGGGCTGCCCATTTAGCACGAATCAACCCGTGAATCAACGTTGCACCTGTTTGGGGACTCCAGTAGATGGATGCACCTTGATAGTGGCGATAGCTTCCGATACCATCGGGACAGGTTTGTTCTGTGGTCGTGGGTTTTCCAATCCAGGGATTGGCACCGATCAGTTGAGCGTACTTTGCGTCAATAGCTGAAGCCATTAATTTTCTCCTTTTGTGTGAGTTGTAAGTTTGGTTTTTGTGCGATCGCAAACTATGACGCTGCGACAGTTTGCGATTCTTTCCGCTGCGAATGTCAGACCCTCCTTAAGCAATTTCGGCAATTCTCGCGTGATCGCTGCCTACTGAATGCCCAGACTCCAGAGCAAAGTGAAATTCGCCGCAGTAACGGAGTTCAATTCCACGCTGGGTTTCAATTGCCTTTGCCAAGTTGAGCATAGTGCTAAAGAGGACATTTCCGGTTTCCTCGATCGCCTCAATTCTGGCTATTCGTTCTACTGCACTTGTCTTTGAAATGAGTGCCGCTAATCGGTAAGTTAGGATGCGATTTTGGCGGGTTTCATCGCTCCAAAGAAACTGCATTCAGGCGGTGGGGCTACACAAATAATCGAAACCGAGTTTTGCGAAATCTTCTAGATACCAATGCCAGTGATAGACATCTTCGTAGGTATGGAAGTTGACCTGCTACTGGTATAAATCAATTAATTGCTATTCAGTATTTTTGAACTTATTGCTTTCCTACTGGATACGTGAAAGTACAACGAGGGAACGCCATTTTTAGCCCGCAAATTCTTGAGAAATAACCCGATATTTCATCATTCTTCAAAGGACGAATAGCGCGATCGATCGAGCCAGATTCGTACACTCTGCTCAGAATCAAAATGGTGGTGCTTTCCAGTCATAGGATCGTAAGCCTCAAAGTATGTATAGCCCCGCCGATCGCGCTTCCAGGTTACTTTTGGCTCTTGAGAACCTTCTAAAAAACTGACTAGAACCTGACTTAGTTTATTAAGCTGCTGGACTAAAAAACTCCAATTAGATGTAGTTTGAGAAATCGGTTGGCTGTCTGTAGCTGCTTCTTCGTTATAGAGTGTTTGCATGGATTGAGCGCTCTTATTTGGTTTAAGTTCATCGCCTACCTTTTTAGAATAGGAGCTAGCTTTCTGCTTGTCGGTTTGAAAAAGTCAGATTACAGGTCAGAAAAGATGGGATCTTGGATCAGAAAAGATCGGATCGCACTATTGAGCTTTGCCAATAGCAAATTACATCTTTGGCACTTTTGCCACTAACGGTAGCGAAATTCGGAAGGTCGATCCCCGTCCAGTGGTACTCGTCACAGAAATTGACCCCCCATAGGCTTGGACAATTTGCTGAGCAATCGCCAACCCCAACCCAAACTGTCCTTTGATGCGGTTACGATTTTTGTCCACCCGATAGAATCGCTCGAAGATATGAGGTAAGTCCTGCTCAGGAATACCGACTCCGTTATCATGTACCTCGATCATCGCTGCGGTGGCTTGAGTGAACAATCGCAGTTGGACACTGCCGCCTGAAGGCGTATACTGGCAAGCATTACTGAGGAGATTAATCACTGCCTGTTTAACCAAGGCTGGATCAGCGTTGACTGTAACCGGTGAAACAGGCAACTGGCTGCTGAACTGAAGCGATTGAGCAGAGGCTTCTGTAGTCCATTCGTCGGCTAAGGGTTGGAGAAGACTGACAAGATTGATGGGCTGGAGAAATTCATACGTCAGTGATCCCTCTTGCCGGGATAAAAATAGTAGATTGCTAATCATCGTACTCATGGATTTAGTCAGGTCGGCAATTTTCTCTAGTCGTTTGCGGATGGCACTCACATCCTCTGGTGGGTTCATCAAACCTACTTGGGCAGTACTTAGCACAGCAGCAAGAGGAGCGCGTAACTCATGAGATGCATTGGCAGTAAAGCGTTGGAGTTGATCGCAAGCTTGTTCTAATTTTTGATTGGTCTGTTGTAAAGTGAATTGCTGGGTTGCCAACTCCCGCTCCAGTTGCTGAAACAGAAGAATGGCAAGCAGTCCGGCTCCAGTCCCGACGATCGCCATTAAGCAAAGCAACCCCCAAGTCATCTGTCGATAAGACTCCTGGTGTTGCCTCCGTTCTTCTAAAAACTGTTCTTCTTCCTGAGCAAATTGATCAATTTGATGGTGGGTCGCATCCAGTGTAGATTCACCCTCCTCTAGCCAATCGTAGAGCAGAGCGGTCGGCACAACCAGTTCTTCTCGCCCTCTGATTTTTTGCAAGTTCTGCTGAAGCGTAATTTTTTGCTCAAGCAGATTGACACTTTGATTGACAAACTTGTGGACTTCATTGAGGCGTTGTTGTTGTTGAGGGTTGTTTTGAACTAATGGCTCTAAATCTGCTAAAGAGCCTCTAATGGTAGCAAGAGAATCTTCATAGGCATTCAAAAATTCTTGACGGCGGGTGAGTCCAAACGCCTGCATATTGTCTTCTGCATCTAATAAGGCAGTCAGCAACTGTTTCGTTTCAATTTGAACTCGCTGGGCTTCCTGCACGTCACGATCATTGTCAACCATACTTGTTCTCAATGCAGAAAATGTGACCAAGGAGGTAAACAGGCAGGCAAGTGGAATTGCAATGATCAACATTCCCCGCTGACGGACGGGGAATGTAGTCAAGAATCGGTACAGAGGTTCGCTAAAACGATGCATGGGCAGTTCTTACACAGCATCTGGCAGATTAATACAATAGCCGATGCCGTAAACCGATTCAATCCAATCTTCTGCTTCCACCTTTTGCAGTCGCTTCCGTAAGCGTTTGACCAAAGTTGCTACAGCGTTGCTCTCAGGTTCTTCTCCCCATTCCCATAACGATAGTTCAATCTGCTCACGGGTCAAGATTTGTCGGGGATGGCGCAGCAAGTATTCCATCAATTGAAATTCCCGGCTTGAGAGTTGCACAGTGTTTTGCTGCCGTTCTACTGTCAGGGTCGAGAGGTGGAGTGTTAGATCACCAAGGCTTAAGCTATCTCCCACCCAAAGGGGCGCTCGCCTTCCTAGTGCTCGTACCCGTGCCAGAAACTCCATCAAATCCACAGGTTTAACCAAATAATCATCGGCTCCAGCATCAAGTCCCATCACTTTGTTGAGAATCGTGTCTTTGGCAGTCAGCATTAGAACCGGAGCCGTTTTCTCAGACTGTCGATAATAGCAACATAGGTCAATGCCGCTGATATCAGGAAGCATCCAGTCGAGGATCAACAAGTCGTATTCTTTTTCACCAAGCAACCACTGAGCGGTTTTCCCGTCTTCCACCCCGTCTACAATATGCCCCACTTTGGAAAGTGCTTCATGGAGTGGTACTAATTGCTCGCGATCGTCTTCCACAAATAGAATTCTCATGCTGAACTCTCAGTACAGGACAAAAGCTGGACAAGGGACGGTAGGAGGAGGTTTCATGAGAATTACCACATGCAAATGATAAAAACCCCACGCACCAGACTCAGTAGATCGCAAAGCTCCCAATCATCCTTTCAAGATCCTGTCCTTTCGCTTCTCCTACCGTTTCATGAACATAGGAGTGAGACTCTACTTCTCCACTAAGCTTATTTTCGCGTCGATCAATCGTTGCCTAAACCTGATACCCAATCGAGAACATGAGACAACTCAAAACCTACAGCAGCGATCTAATGGATGCAGACTGGCAACGAATTGAACCTCTATTGCCCGCCAATAACCTGTCGGGAGAGTGCAGGAAGTGGATTTACGAGCAGTGCTTCAAGCGGATGTTAAAGCCGCTTCTTTACAAACATTCTCTAACAGGGGTAGAAATGCATCTCCTATTTTATCAACGTCAATTCAACATGATTGCGGTAGGATTGAGTTGATCCAGCTAATTTGCTGCGGCAGCAGGGTGTTCAAATTGTAGTGTTCCACAATGGTTTGTCTAGCGTTGGTTCGCAGGTCAACCATGCGATCGGAATACTTGAGGACTTCCAGAATGCGATCGGCGATCCTTTGGGGTGAAAAGAAATCTACTAGCAAGCCATTCACTCCATCTTTAATCACTTCCTTTACAGGAGGTGTATTGGAAGCAACGACTAAACAACCAGTAGACAGTGCTTCTAGCATAGACCAGGACAAAACAAAGGGGATAGGTAAGATAAACATGGAACGGAAGAAGCTTGTAAGCACCCGCAAATGTTCTGAATAAGGCAATAACCCTGTAAAAGTGAACGCGATCGAGATCGAGCGGTACAGT
>JAAUOM010000009.1 GCA_012034865.1 Acaryochloris sp. CRU_2_0
TCGCAAGACACTTTGTTATTCCAAGTCCGCAGAAATGCTAGCACACTCGATTCGATTGCTACTTCACTACCTAAAATTTTGGGATGTGCCCGTTCCCGCCTGATTCATACCTTCATTCAGCAACGCCGCGATTTCTAATACAATCCCTTTAGAGGGCAAATACTCCTCTAGGACTTCTAAAATAGGACAACGATTACGCTCAACAGCGGGAGCATAGTGTCGTTGATCAGGGATGGTCATGATGATTCAGATATCAAGGGGCACTTTGTTAGAGTTGCTGCGTCTTTACCTTTTGTAGAGAATTGAAGACACTCTCAATTGGTATGGTGGCGCTATAGTTAACCCGCCTCTGAAATTGGCACAGCTTGAGCGAAGGCCGATGATCTTAACTGCTACCATAGGGTTAGCCCAAACGGTATTAAGCTATATTACTTTTTGCTATTCATCTATCCCGCTTAATTTAAACACACCTATGTCTACTCCTTCTAAATTTTCTATCAAACGTGTTGCCAGCATTTTAGTGTGTACAGGCTCCTTGGTAACTGGCATCCCAGTCATGAGTTCGGCTCAAACGAATCCCGGCTTTGGTTTTGTTTGGGGGGATGGCCCTTCCCAGAAACAGCAGTTAGGCTATGTTCTTGAATATGGAACACCGAAGCATTTGAGCGATCGCTGGCGACTTAAGATCAAGCGGCAGAGTGTGGCAATTGATGGGATTAACATTACCTATCCAGACTATTTTGATGGCAAATTTAGAGAGACTAAGATTGAGCTGAGAAAATCACCCAAGAATCGGATTTTTAATCTCAAAAAGGGAGAAACTATTCCTTTAGAATCTGTATCCGTCGATCAAGACAATAAAGTGATTGAAATCATCCCTAAAGAAATTATTCCAGCAGATACGGATATTGAAGTGGTCGCTTCTAATGTCAAAAATCCTACGGCAGGAGGGATGTACTATTTCAATTGCCGTATTTCCTCCCCCGGTGGCGTTGGCTTAATGCGCTACGTGGGCACTTGGATTGTTAGTATTTTTCGCAGTTAAGGGATAGGGTCAGAAGCTACAGGTTAATAAATTCATGATCCTGAGTCAGTCCCTGTTTGGAGTTACATTCTCAGCGCTGACGGGAGTTAGATGAGTTTGCCAAAATTGTGACAATTCTTTAACTGTCCTTGCATATCAGCACAGGCTAACCATCTCTTTATAAAGTGATTACAGACTGAGGAAACTCATTTTTCTCATCATCGGGTTCTATTGCCCAGCATTCAAGGTTTTTTGGTTCAAGATTGGCCTGAGATACTGCTGTGCCCAAATCAGCAAACACTGCAATCACATCCCAAGTTGCTTATCCATTTACTTCTATCATTTATACCTTAGGTCGATCCATCGTCCTGCCTGCCTATTTTGGCAGTATTGAAGTAACTGGACTAGAGAATTTCCCTCAGCAAGGCCCCGTTGTGGTTGCGCCTACCCATCGCTCTCGATGGGATGGAATTATGATTGGCTATACCTTTGGTCGACCTATCATTGGCCGTGATCCTCGCTTCATGGTAACCGTCAATGAAATGAAAGGGTTTCAAGGTTGGTTTATTCGCCAGTTCGGGGGCTTTCCCATTGATCCTGATCAACCGTCTATCGCGGCTTTGCGCTATGGTATTGGCTTACTGCAAACCAATCAAGTCCTTGTGATTTTTCCTGAAGGCGATGTGATGCGCGATCGCTACGTCCAATACCTGAAACCCGGTTTTGCCCGCCTAGCCCTGCAAGCCCAAAAAACACAACAATCAGGGTCTGAAATCAAAATTTTGCCTGTTATTCTCGATTATGGATGTTCTGTTCCCCAAAAAGGGTGTGGTCTCACTGTCAAGATCGGGTTGCCCTTAAGCGTTACTAATTATCAAGGCTCCACCAAAACAGCAGCTTCAACCTTAATCAGCGATCTGAAAACAGCCTTAAACAGCTTAATTGATGGTTCCATTACTAACCGGGTCGTCATCCCCTCTATCAGTTCTAGACCAACTTGAACCACTAACAAATCCCCTACTCCTCTGCCCCCCTGTCTTGAATTCCAAACCTATGGATAAACCTGATGCGTTGCATGAAAATCATCTTGAACTTTCTTGGTCAGACGTTGAGAAATTTGTCGGACAATTTGCTGTAACAGCTTATCTCCTGCGGTTTGAATGACTTTGCGTGGGAGTCGCAGGATGAATTGTGGAAATGCGATCGCCACCTCTAGAGTTAAGTTCCACTCAACATAGGTGCAGGGTAAGGGCGATTTTTGAGCGCTGGCATCAGTATTATCAATGAGTTGCAAAGCAGCTTGAAAGTCAACTTGATAACAGTGATCAAATTTGCTGGGCACAGGAATGGTGGTAATCCGGTAGACCCCTTGTTCTTGGGGTAACAGTTGTAGCCCAATTTGGGGTTCTACTTCAAAACCAAAGGAACCATAACGGCCCAGGGAAAGAATATAGCCGTTTTCTTCTACAGGTTCTACCTTCATGGGGTGAGCGCAACGGCAAAACCATCCTTGATGGGTGTCTAAGTACGTCATGACTGTTGTGGCATCTGCGTGTAGCTCCATTCGCCCCGTAAACTGATTGCTAAATCGCACGGTTTGCGGAACCCCAATGGTCAATTCGGGATTAGGGACTGAGACAAATGGTACAAATCTTGAGGGTTCTGCATCATCCAACTGACTGGGATATCCCACCTCAGTGCAGGGAATCAGTTGTGTTTCGATGCCTTGTTGAATGTTGGATGATTGCATTGCCTACTGTACGACTCCGTCTTCAAAAATACCCTCAACCTTTAGGATCGACCAATTCCATACCAAGTTCGACATTCATAGCAAATTAGTTTGTATGGAGGATGGCTCAGTTTCTTGTTCAGAAACTTTCGACCCAGAAAAGGGTCGTATTGCTTACAAGGGTGTAGTTTTGCGATAGGAAGTATTAAAGGTGATCCCCCAGTTGTCATCAGTGAGTTTGATCACCTTTCTCCCTGTGAGGCGTGATCTGTGAGTCTGATTTAGACTGAGATATAGTTTGTAGGAATGGGTAATATCGATATAGCCCACTTTGATCACTAAACGCTTATTTTGTTCTTGAACCAAGGAATATCAGTATATGCGCCTGATGAATCTCAAACTCTGGACTGTAGCGGTAAGTGTCGGCTTTTTGACTGGTTTAGGATCGCTGCCTGCTGTGGCTCAATCTTCTCAGCCGTCTGAGCCGTTACAAGATCTAAAAGCAGAAGACCCGAATGACCCCAGTCAGGTTTTGAGCGATCGCGCCGGGCCAGGCTCTTTATTTAATCTGCTCAATCGTTTACAGCAAGTGAATGGTCGCTCAAGTGGTGAATTTGCAGAAGAGCAATCAACGAATTTTGATTCTGCTGTGGATGCGTTTCGCAAGAAGCAACAAGAGCAATTGCAGGCACCCACTCCCTCCACCCCAGACGCTGTGACGCCGATTGAATCCAAACCCTAGTACCGCTAAGTCCTTTACCCATTATTTCTGCATAAATCTTGGCTTACTTATCATCTATGTTGCTCCTGGGTCCTAGCGTAGCAGTCGTTGCCCCTGCTTGGACTCAAACTGCAATCCAGCAACCCTTTGTGCAAATTGCCCGTACCAATACCCATCAAGGCAACCAGATTTTGCTCAATGGCCGCACCTACCCCGTAGCTTGGGCACAATGGCAAAACTCCACTCAACCGAGTCAACCCTCAACGGGCTTGAGTGATGGTGGTTTAGTACTGCGATTTGGTTTGGATTTAGCCAGTAGCAATGATTTTCACCAACAACCTGTGCAATGGTTCACCCCTAAACCGGTGTCTTTGCCGACCCGATTCAGTGAGAATGGCGCTTATCGATACCTCGATATCACAACCCTAGCCCAAACCTTTAACTGGCAATTACAACCACAAGGCAATGTACTTAAAATCCAGTCTCCCCCGGCACGCATTACGCAGGTGAGAGTGGGTCAGCAACTGTGGGGACATCGTTTAGTGCTGGATCTTGATCAACCGACACCTTGGCGACTGGAGCGACTGACCAATAGCCGCACCGGTGAGACCAATCGAGAATTTGTGTTGGCTGTTGATGCCACAACCTCCGCAGAACTGGCTAAAATTTGGAAGTTACCCACTAGCTCTGGGTTGAAGTCCCTGAAGATCACCAGAGAAGAAGGCAGAACTCGCCTAAGTGGCGTGATGTCAGGAACCATGCGGCCTCGCGTATGGATGCTGACTAATCCTCAGCGATTGGTGATTGATATTCAGGCCTCTTTACCGGAACAACGCAGCATTGTCTGGGCTCCTGGCATCCTCAGGAAAGAACAGGTGATCACCTTAGGAGATAAACAATATCCTGTGCTTTGGCTGGCTCTCAATCCCAAAGCGTCGGATCTTAAACTTCAACCCATTTGGGGCAACCGGAATGCACTATTGGGCATCCATCCTTTGATCACCATTGCCCAAGAGTCACAGGCGGCGGCGGCCATTAACGCCGGGTTCTTTAATCGAGACAATCAAACCCCCCTAGGGGCCATTCGTCAAAATGGCAAATGGGTGTCCAGTCCCGTTCTCAATCGGGGTGCGGTGGCTTGGAATCCCCAAGGTCAATTCCAAATGGGACGGTTGAGTTTGCAGCAATCCCTGACGACCTCTGGCGGACAACGCTTATCCCTGGTCTCCCTGGATAGTGGCTATCCCCAAAAAGGAATTGCCCGTTACACCCCAACCTGGGGACCCACCTATACCCCTATCCTCGCCACGGAAAAGATTATTACTGTGATTGGAGATCGCGTCGTTTCTGCCCAAGCCAGTTCAACGGCCAAGTCTTTTCCGATTCCTATCAATGGCTATTTACTGGTTTTACGGTCTTTTGATCCCGGCAATGCTTTGGCGATCGCCAGCCAATTGCAAATTGAAACGTCCACCTCTCCCGCCAGTTTTAATGCCTTTCCCAACATCCTGGGCGCAGGTCCATTGTTAGTGAGTAATAGTCAAGTGGTGGTCAACCCTCTAGGCGAACAATTCCGTCCTCCCTTTGATACCCAAGCCGCACCGCGCAGTGGTATTGGTCAAACCACCGATGGCACCATTTTGCTGGCGGCAGCTCATAATCGATTGGGGGGGCCAGGGCCAACCCTGCAAGAATGGGCTTTGATTATGCAAAAACTAGGGTCAGTTAATGCCCTCAATTTAGATGGGGGGAGTTCGACTAGCCTTTATCTGGGGGGACAACTCCTGGATCGACATGCGGTGACGGCGGCACGGGTTCAAAATGCGATCGGGGTATTTTGGCAGCCCCAGAGTCGATAGTTTGCCGACCCCCATTTACTAGTGGCTCATCTCGGTCTTTGAGGCAGTAAATTTGACTCTATTTTGGCAATTATTAGCCTAGAAGTGATCACCATCACTTCTAGGTTCTTTGTTTTACGAAAAGATAACGAAATTAAGCAGTTAAAACTACATTCGTAGTTTTAATAACAGCCCTGATTCACACGAACCTTATAAAATCAGCCCATAATGGCTAATTCAATCCTTTTTTATTCCCCCCACGATATCTTATGAGCCACAATACCCATTGGACGCTTCGAGCCAATATGTCAATCCTGACATTGGTGCAACGATTGCTCGATCCCATTTTGGCAGTGTTGTTATTGGTGGTATTGGCACGGTTTGATGACGCTCCCTTTGCATTACACCATCAACTTCTGGCGCTGACTACATTTTTGTTAATCTTGCCTGTCTTTAAGGCGACGGGGATGTATCGTCCCTACCGGAGTCTTGCCCCTCGCTTGCTGGCCATCCGACTGATTATGGGATGGTTCATTGTCATGGGGCTGTTATTCTTCGTTGGGTTTGTCACCAAAACCTCAATGGTTTTCTCTAGGGCACTGGTTTTAACCTGGTTCTGTACGGTGCCGATGGTTCTCCTTGCCTTTCACTTTATCGTTTGGGCTATTCTCCGTCAATTGCGATCCTCGGGGCGCAATTCCAAGATTGCAGTTATTGCTGGTATCAATCAGGTGAGTCTGAATCTAGCTGAGCAGCTTCGAGATTGCAGAGACTTGGGGATCCGACTCAAGGGCTTTTTTGATAATCATCCTCCCGCCCAACTGCCAGATGTTCCTGTAATCGGGACGTTGAGTGAGTTGCCTGACTATGTTCGTCGCCACCAAATTGATGTGGTCTACTTGGCCTGCTCGGCTGAGGATGATTCTAAATTTGCTGAATTAATTGAAGCCCTGCAAGATACAACAGCTTGTGTTTACTTTGTCCCCAGTTTGCTGATGTATAGCCTTATGCATGGCCGCTCCTACGAAATTAACGGCGTGCCCTTAATCTCAATTTGGGAAATTCCATTTTCAGATCTGCAATACTTTCTGAAGAGAGCCATCGATATTATTCTATCTGGGTTGGCGTTGATAGCTCTTTCACCCGTGATGACGGTGATCGCCATCGCTGTGAAGTTCTCTTCTCCTGGACCTATCTTGTTTAAGCAGCGGCGGTATGGCTTAAATGGCCAAGAAATCATCGTCTATAAGTTTCGCTCGATGAAGGTCATGGAAGATGACGGTTCAGTGATTCAGGCCACCCGCGGCGATCGCAGAATTACCCCGGTGGGTGCCTTTCTGCGCAAAACCTCTTTAGATGAATTGCCCCAGTTTCTCAATGTCTGGCAAGGTCGCATGAGTTTGGTAGGGCCTCGCCCCCATGCAGTTGCCCATAATGAAATGTATCGCAAACTCATCAGTGGCTATATGCTCCGCCATAAAGTCAAACCTGGGATTACAGGCTGGGCGCAGGTGAATGGCTGTCGAGGCGAGACGGAAACGTTAGACAAAATGCAGCGACGCATCAATTACGATCTGGAGTATCTGAAAAATTGGTCTTTGGGTTTAGACATCCAAATTCTGTTAAAAACGGCCTTTGTTTTTCTCAGAGATCAAAACGCTTATTAACCCATAACGCCACCCCCTGGATGCAAGTCGCTTGCATCTGGGAAACTCCAGCAGAGGATTCAGCGTCTAAACTGGCAAGTAGAAACGTATCATCCGTGTTTCATTGTCTGGTGGTTTTATGAAGGATTTGCAAATCTCTCCGCGTCGATCCCAATTGCCGAAAGGTCTATGGCTGGCGACTGCGCTGGCGACGAGTGTTGCGATCGCACACCCTCATCCCAGCCAAGCGGTTCCCGTCACCGATCTCATTTTCCGAGGCATCCAGGTCATTCAGTTGTCGAATCTGTCTGGCCAACAGGAACGAGAATTAGGAGAGCAAATTCATCGCAATCTCCTCAGCCAAGGCGTACGGTTACATGAGGGGCAAGCCTTAAACCGCTATGTTACCAGTATTGGCCAGCGCCTCGTTGAGACAGGCGGACGTCGCAAGGTGGTCTATCGTTTCCAAGTGGTTGATGATGACAAGGTGAATGCCTTTGCCACGATGGGCGGACGGGTTTATGTGACCACGGGTCTGATTGCAGCAGCGGATAATGAAGCCCAGTTGGCGAGTGTGTTGGGTCATGAAATTGGCCATATTGAGGAAAAACACCTGGTCAAGCAGATTCGCAAGACGATGATTGCCCAAGGCTTAACCACGGCGATCACGGGTTCTAATCGCAGTCAGGTTGCCAATATTGGCGTGAATTTACTGGTGAGCCGTCCCCAAAGTCGGAGTGATGAATATGAAGCAGACCGAGAAGGATTACGGATCTTAAGAGATGCAGGTTATGCCACCTCTGCCATGCCAGCCTTTATGCGTAAATTAATCTCCAGTGGTGGAACCCCCACTTTTTTGAGTACCCACCCAGCCGTGCCCGATCGTGTTAAACGACTAGAACAGGAGATTGAATCAGGGCCTCGGAATGCGTGCGATCGCGACCCTGAGGCCAGTAGCTGTGGTCTCAGTGCCAGCCGCTATCGCCAAAGGGCGGGTCGTTAAGAAGGGGCTGGAACAGCCTCCCTAGCCATCGCAAGACCCAATTTAGGTTTAGGAATGTGCAGACCATAGGTGATGCGATCGCCCGGTTGCCACTCCTCATCCGCAGTGGCAATCCGTAATTGCCCTTGACGCTGAATCAGCAGCGGAATCACCGTTCCGGCATTGATGAGGGCTTGTAAATGATCCCGCTGGCGTTGGAATTTATGCTCATCCATATTCAGCTCCGTATTTGTAATCTTGACCTCATTCGTACTTAAGTATTGGCTCCATTCCTTAATCGAAAGTCGAGAGGAAAAAGCTCGCTTCACCCCCGGACTCGCCAATTTTTCTGCTGGTTCTGCCACCCCCAAATGACGGGACTGATCAGGGTAGACGGCCAAAACACGCGGCGGACGGAATTCCTCTTTCACCCGTTGGGCTAAAACCGAGTTCACTTCCGAATTGCTTGTTGTGGTTAAAAACGTTCCCACCCTTGCCACCCCAATTTCATTGAGGGCATCCATATTCAAAGCACTAGTCCGGTATACCCGTAAATTTTCTGCCTTGGCTTGCTTACAATATTCGGGATTGGCATCAATCATCACCACAGTTTCCCCCTGGTCTTTAATCAAATGGGCAACCATCCGCCCAAAGGGATTGCAGCCGACAATCATCGCCCCTGTGGCTTCATCTGAGCGCACCCGCAACCAGTCGGCCACCCAGCGCGCCGTTAACCCCTGCAAGAACACCGTCAAAAGGATCGTTAAAAAGACCAAAGCTTTAATGGCATCGCCGCCATTAATCCCTTGTTTCGTCAGAGAAATGGCAAACAAAGACGCCACTGAAGCCGCCACAATCCCTCTAGGAGCTACCCAGGCCAAAAAGGCTTTCTGACGCCAAGTCAGGTCGCTAGACCAGGTAGAAACCAAAATATTGAGAGGACGGACAATCAGCATTAAAGCTGCAACGGTCAAGATCCCGCCCCAGCCCAAGGCAAAAATACTGGCAATGGACAGATCCGCAGACAAAAGAATAAACAGAACCGAAATAGCCAAAATGCTCAACTGATTTTTGAAGCGAAGCAAGAGGCGTTCTTCGGGTAAGGCCGCGATCTTGAGCATAATGCCCGCAGCCACTGCTGTCATTAAACCAGACTCACTAATGAGCGCCTGGGATAAGCCGAATAGACCCCACAATCCAGCCAAAACCGATAAATTCTTTAGATCTTCTGATAAAAAGCGCGCTTTTATCAGAAAAAGACCCAACAGCCAGCCGCCGCCAATGCCAATCATGCCGCCAATACCCAAGCGCAACAGCAAACCACTGACGATGGTAAAGGGATCGGCATTCCCCTGCAAGACAATATTGAGAACAACCACCGCTAAGATGGCACCCACAGGATCAATCAAGACCCCTTCCCCCTCCAGCAAGGTTGAAACCTGTCGGTCAGCATTAACCTGTTTTAATAGCGGGGCAACGACCGTCGGACCTGTCACGACCACCAAAGAGGCATAAAGAAAAGCAATTTGCCAAGGAAATTCACTGAGCCAATGGGCCGCCAGTCCTCCTCCAAACAGGGTAACCAAAGCCCCTACCGTCACTAAGTTGCGGAGGCTTGTGGAGACTTCTTCCATTTCTCGCAACTGTAAATTCAGTCCCCCTTCAAACAGAATTAAGGCCACACAGAGGGAGACCATCACCTCTAAACCATTGCCTAACAGGCTGGGATGCAGAATACCGAGGGCACTGGGTCCCATAGCCATCCCAAACAAGAGTAAAAAAACAATACTGGGGACTTTGAGATAGTCAGCAATGACCTGGGCTGAAATCCCGGCAACCACAGTGATCACCATTAACAAGGTAATTTCTAGATTTCCTTCCATGATCAAGGCCGATCCTGGCTTGCGCTTAACTTCTCAAACTGTTGCCAACACAGGTATAAGGCTCTGGGGACGTGAAAACAGCCTTTCCATTTCCCGCCCTTCAATGACAAATGCGCTTGACCGCCTCGATGCAAATAGCCAAACCACTCACCATACTCTGGATCGGCAAAATGAGACCAACTGTATGCATGCACCTTTTGGTACCACTGCCAGCAGTCCTCTCTCCCCGTCAAACGATAGCCCATCGCCAAGGCGACTAAGGTTTCCAAATGCACCCACCACAGTTTTTGATCCCATTCCAGTTGCTGGGGGGGATGGCCTTCGGCATCTAGAAAGTAAAAGAGCCCCCCATATTCTTTGTCCCAACTAAAGTCCAGAATATTGAGGACAATCTCCACAGCTTGCTGGATCAGTGATTGATCCCTACGACGCTGGCCAATATCCATGAGAAACCACATAGCTTCAATGCCGTGACCAGGGTTGATTAATCGGCCTTCAAAACAGTCTACATGGGAACCATTGGGGGCAACGGCTTCGTACAGCAGTCCCCGCTGGACATCCAAAAAGTCTGTCATCACTTCTTGGACAGTCTGATCCAAGACCTGATCCAATTGGGCTGGCTCTAAAAGAGGGGCCATCTCTAGGGACAAATTGGCCAAAATCATGGGAACGGCTAGGGCTTTCAGGGGCCGGGTGCCGGGATAGAGCTTGTTATACCGCCCCTTGGGATTTTGCTGTCTGCGAAGTACATTGTCATAGGCTTGTAAGGCGATCGCATTAGCCCAGTCTTGTTGTGAGGCGACAGCAAATTGACTAAAAGCCATGGCTGCAAAGCAATCAGAGAAAATATTGTAGGGCTGCACCAAAGGCTCTCCAGCCCGATTCAAAGCAAAATACCAGTTGCCTTCAGGATCGCGTCCGTGCTTTGCCAAAAATTGCGCTCCGTGACTGGCAATATTTAGCCAGTCTGTCTGGGAGGCCAACTGGTTATACAGCATGGCAAAGGTCCAGACTTGCCGATTTTGCAGCCAAATAAATTTATCGGTGTCATAGACTTGGCCTTGACGATCAAGACAGGTGAAATATCCCCCCTGTTGTTCATCTAGGGAATGGGTTTGCCAAAAGGGGAGGACATCCTCTAGCAGGGCAGTTTTATAGTGTATGGCTAATTCTGCAAAGGTTAGGTTCATCTCTATTCAGCTTCAGGGCGCGTCACCCATTGGCCAAACCGTTCAGCGTAGAACCCTAGGATTTGATCGAGCTGGACGCGATCGCGATCTGGCAAATCTTGGGGATGGCGGATTCGCAACCCACCCACTTGGCTGAGGGAATAGTCGAAGTGTTGGGCGGTTTGCGGCAGGAGGTCGATTTCGACTTGCTCAATTTGGCGCAAATGAGCGGCAATCTCGCGGTAAACGGCTAGGGGCAAGCCGGGACATTGAATATCGTATTCTTGCAAGGTCACGACAAGGCTGAGTTGGATGGGGGTCAGGAGGGATGAAGGATGGCGATCTCCCGCCATCGGGTTTACGGGTCTACTGGGGGCAAGGCACAACAGTTGACATCGTTGAGGCAGACTTTACCCCATTGTAAGGCCCAACGCACGAGAGCCACTCGATTATCAGTTCCCGTTTTGGTAAGGATGTTGCTGATGTGATTATCGACGGTTCGTTTACTGATATCGAGTCGCTGAGAGATTTCTTCATTTTTTAAGCCAGAGGCTACCAATTCAATCACTTCCAACTCTCGCTCAGACAGGGGATGATTCGCTTGCAGTTCGCCACTACTCATTGATTATTGCCATGCCTCTGCATAAATACTCATGCACCTGCTCCCATTGTAGGGATTTCTGGGATAAAGTGCATCTTGGCAACATAAAGTCATTGCATAGCAGAGGAGGTCTGGATGAATAAGGGGCTGATGGCTTGTCTCTATTGTGTTTGCGCAACAAGCGGCGCGATCGCACTCAATTCCAACTTGGGATGATCTTCTCGCAGTTGTTGGAGATTCCACTCATTCTTAAACAAAAGGACCGGGCGTCCCCAGCTATCTTTGACCGTGATGGCATTAAAAATTCGCCCCACAGCCTCTAAGGCCGCCCACCCCTCTAACACCCAGCGGGCCACAGCATAGGGCAACATCTCTAGGCGCGTTTCCACCCCATACTCGTTTTGCAGCCGAAATTGCACAACCTCAAATTGCAACTGTCCTACCGCGGCTAGAATGGGGTCGCGTTTGATTTCATCTGCGGAATACATAATCTGCACGGCTCCTTCTTCTCGCAGTTCCGATACCCCTTTTTGAAACTGCTTGAACTTAGAGGGATTAGGATTTTTGAGATAAGCAAACAATTCTGGTGAGAAGCAAGGGATACCTTCATAGGCTAGCTTCTGCCCTTGAAAAATCGTATCCCCAATCGCAAATACCCCCGGATTATTCAAACCGATAATATCGCCGGGATAGGCTTCTTCTAAGGACTGGCGGCCTTGGGCAAACAGCTTTTGGGGTCTGGAGAGGCGAATGGTTTTGCCGGTGCGGGTATGACTAACGGTCATGTCTTTTGCAAATTTGCCAGAGCAGACACGGACAAAGGCGACGCGATCGCGGTGCTTCGGATCCATATTGGCCTGCAACTTAAACACAAATCCTGTGAAATCTTCGTGGGTGGGGGGAATAGCACCGAGGTTACTCTGATAGGCTCCTGGCTTGAGGGCATAGTCGAGAAACGCCTGCAAAAATAGCTCTACGCCAAAATTGGTCATGGCACTGCCAAAAAAGAGGGGAGTCATCCGCCCCGCATGCACATGCTCTAAGTCGAGCTGAGAGCCTAATTCCTCAATCAGCTCTAGTTCATCCTTGAGTTGGAAATATAAATCCTGCTCTAGGAGGGTTTCAATTTGGGGATCGTCGAGATCAATTCGGGTATCCAGGGCTGCTCGTTGACCATGGTGAGACCGCTCAAACAGGTGGATCTGGCGACTGCGTCGATCAAAAACCCCTTGGAAACGACCTCCCATACCAATGGGCCAGTTCACCGCATAGGTCTGTAAGCCCAACTCCTGTTCAATCTCATCTAAGAGTTCTAAGGGTTCTCGGCCAGGGCGATCCAGCTTATTGATGAACGTGAAGATGGGTAGCGATCGCAATTGACACACTTCAAACAATTTGCGCGTTTGCGGTTCCAACCCCTTGGCGGCATCCACCAGCATCACCGCATTATCCGCTGCGGCTAGGGTACGATAGGTGTCTTCACTAAAATCTTGGTGACCGGGCGTATCCAGCAAGTTGATCTGGCAGCTCTGATAGGCAAATTGCAGCACCGTTGAGGTAATCGAAATCCCCCGTTGTTGCTCCATTTCCATCCAGTCTGAAGTGGCATGGCGCTGAGCTCGTCTGGCCTTCACGGCCCCGGCTTCATGAATGGCACCCCCATACAGGAGCAGTTTCTCCGTTAGGGTTGTTTTCCCAGCATCAGGGTGGGAAATAATTGCAAAGTTTCGACGAGATTCTACGGCCTCAGCCAACTCAGCTTGCAATTCAGTGGGCATAGGGACTACCAAAGGGAGGGATTTTCAGACACTTTATTATAGGCTAGGGACTTCCCCGCCCTAGCAACCCCTTGAGACACAACCTTCCCAGAAATGGTGAATTAACCTGCGCTGATAGGAGCATTATGGTTGATTAAGGCTTTAACCATTGGCGTGGCCTTCAATTGATGGGTAGAGAACGGATCTGTCTCTGTTGCTCCAAGGGTAAAACCGCCGTAGCTTGCTGTACCAAGGCTAACAGTTCTTGGTGATGAAAAGGGGTTCCTAGACAGGCCATAGCACCAGACAACCGGGTGCGGAGAAGATCACACATCCCTCGCTGGGGGACGGTGATAATCACTGGTAAATCTTGCAATTGTTCCCGCCGATGAACCATCCGACAGAGTTGATACCCATCTACATGGGGCAATTCAGCGTCTATGAGTGCCAACATGGGTGGACGCTTCAGTAACGCAGGGAGGGCACGAATAGAGTCGCTCAAGCCCATCACCTCATATCCCGATGGCTCTAGGACTCGTGTAACATAGCGTTGGACTGGCTTGCTTTGATTAATGCAGGCGATCCGAGGACGGGTCAAGAGCTTACCCCTAGCGTAAGGATGCATCCCTAGGGCACCCAGTTTAATGAGAGGATGGAGAGCAATGGCCAAATCTCCTACCTTGATCTGCAAGGTATGCGCCAGTTGATACAGACAATGATCCTGCCCTAGAGCCTGGGTCAATTGCGTTATGTCGGGCAGCTTGTCACTGACATAATCCGCATATTCGATAAACTTATCCTCATCTAAAATGTAGGGTCTAGCAAAAGGGGATGCAATTTCTGCACTCAATAGGGTCCATTGATTCACGGCCTGCTCAATAGGTAAGACTAAATTCCATAGCGATGTACACATCACCATCGGGTCAACTGGTCCATTGCTCTCAAGTTGGTGTTGGGGATGGGGAATGGCGAGGGCATGGATAAGGGCTTCTTGCGTCAGAGCCGTTAAGAGATCCTTTAATTGTGCATGGGTGATGTTGCCTGCTTGCCACAACTGACAGAGAAAGTCATACTCTGACAGTGTGGTGTGGGGCCAAAATTCATCTAGTTTAGGTGTACACCGTTCCAGCAAATAACAAAGGCGCTCCCGGTTGCCCACCATACTTTCTGCAAAATTGACCTGCCCCTGATAAAAAAAGACTCGCCAACCCGTAGACAGATCCTTGGGATCACGAATCACAACTCGCCCTGATGGACAGGAGTGGAGCAGGTCTCGTAGGACTTCAGCCGTGGATTTTTTTAAACCAGTATCAAAAGCAGTCATGGTTGCTTGTCTATCTAGTTGAAGATAACTTGTTGGCAACATCCTGAATTCCCCTTTTGGGGATCCTACGGGTATACCAGCAAGTTTAAAAGTGGTGTTACCCAGTCAATCATCCCATCCACGGCGCTAATGCAGGTATGGGATTTTAAACATTGGAGGATATAAAACGGTCTTCCCAAGACTTGGGAAGACTTTTACAGTATCAAACCTGAGATGACCTCAGTATGATTACTGATCATACTTCTAATCATTTCAAAGCGCCAAGGGGAATGCACTTTTGGGGACTTACAACCCTTGCTGTGCTGAAGTTATTGGGTTCCTAAGAAATATATCATTAATTAGCCAAGGGAGAAAAACTTTCCATGAGTGTCTTCACCTGGTTTTGAATTTGATCCCGGCTGTTACGAAAAACATTAATAGACTGCCCCGCTGGATCATCCAGTTGCCAATCGGTAAACAAAGGACGGTTCACCCAAGACTGGGGTAAATCTACCCCACAACCACATAGGGAAATGACGGCATCAAATTGTTCTGGCTCATACTCATCGAGAGCATTGGAGGTGTGATGGCTAATATCAATGCCGATTTCTTGCATGACTTGAATGGCCAAGGGATCCACTGAGCTGGCTTCTAGTCCAGCGCTGGCAACAGCGATCGCATCTTCACCTAAAACCTCCGCAAACCCTTGAGCCATCTGAGAGCGGCGAGAATTGTGTTTGCATACAAACATAATGCGTTTCATCAAATGTCTGCCAGGTTTTAACGCACGCCAATCAAAATCATAAACTGATAGGGATCGATCATTAGCCGTTGGGTAGCGGTGATCGTCTTACCTGAGACAATATCGGTAAAGGTTTTGCGCATACCGAGTAAGCGGAGTTGTCGTCCGACAATCTCCTGCTCCTTTTCCGTGAAGTTCGCTAGGACTAATACACTCTGATTATCATGATGGCGGAAATAGCCAAAGACCTGATCATTGCCAGGATCCATTATGACAGTCTCTGAGCCGGTAAAGGCTCGGTTTTGCTGGCGAATATGAATGAGGCGCACTAGCCCCAGATAGATTTGCCCCCACACTTGTTCGGAATCGCGGCGCAGTTCAGCGCGTTGCCAATCAAAGACCAACCGATGTGCCCAACGGCTATCCCCATCTTTCTCAGGAGACAGACCATAGTCATAGTCGTTGAGCATCCCTAGTTCATCGCCTAAGTAAAAGAGGGGGATGCCACCGATGGTTAATAAAATACCGTGCAGGAGCAACACTCGGCGAATCGCTAGGTCGATTTGATCAGGATCTTGTTCATAAAGCCCTTTTTCTAGGCCGCACAAGGAGGCTGTTGTCCCGGAAATACGAGCTTGTTGGGTTTCTGGATCCTCTTGAAATGGGAGTCCTCGGGCAAAACTGTTTTCAAAGCGATTGGTATAAAACGCCGTCAGAAACTGACGATGGTGAAAGGGATTGATATTTAATTCCCAGGCATCGTCATCAGAGAAGGCCCAGCCAATGTCATCATGACAGCGAATATAGTTGACCCAAGCGCAGCCCACGGGCAGATCAAAGCGCTTATGCATGGCATGACGTAATAGTCGGGTATTGCGGGTGGCCAGGGCTTCCCATACTAAGGCCATCAGTTGCGGGTTATAGGAGAGGGGACATTCTTCAGCGCTGATATAGCGCTTCACTTCGTCAGGGTGAACAATCGCTTCGGATTTAAACACCATCGCTGGGGCGGCAATTTGCAATAAGGCATTAAAGGCTTGAATGAGTAAATGAGCCTCTGGCAGGTTCTCGCAACTGCTATCCAGGCGTTTCCACAAGAAAGCGACGGCATCTAGACGGAGAACCTCTACACCAATATTGGCCAAAAATAACATTTCTTCGGCCATATGGGTAAAGACCGTGGGGTTTTCATAGTTGAGATCCCACTGGTAGTTACAGAAGGTGGTCCACACCCATTTGCGAATTTTGGTGCGGTAGGTAAAACAACCCGGATGTTCGTCGGGGAAAACGGAATTGACGGTGCGCTCAAAGGCATCTGGGAGATTGCGATCGCAATACATGCGATAGTGCTCCTGATACTCGCTATTGCCAGCGAGGGCTTGCTTCGCCCATTGATGCTCATCGGAGGTGTGGTTAAAGACAAAATCTAAGACGAGGCTAATCCCATGTTGGCGGAGTTCGATGGCCAGTTCGGCCAGCTCCTCCATGGTACCTAAATCTGGATTCACATCTCGATAGCTGGTGACCGCATAACCGCCATCATTGTCTCCGTCTAAGGTTTTGAACAAGGGCATTAAGTGCAGATAGGTAATCCCTAATTCGGTGAGGTAGGGGATGCGATCGCGAATCCCACTCAAATCGTTGGCAAACAAATCCACATAACACATGGCTCCCACCATCCGATGGGATTGATACCAGTGAGGATCTGATTCCCGCATTACATCCAACGCCTTGAGTTCGTCGGGTCGCTTCATCCACATCTGAGTCGTGGAGTCTAAAATCTGCTCTAGATGATAGAAAAAGTCGTACTGATTGCCATACAGTTGATAGAGCAACCCAAAAAGGCGCGGGAAATGGGTTTTAATCCGCTGGACATAACTTTGCCAGTTCCCTTGATCCACTTGATCTGCATATCGCACTTCTAAGCGGGGCATCAACCGCGACAGGGATTTGATACTGTGCCGTTTTAGGGTTACAGAATCCATTAGATCTCCACATAGGCTCAAGTCGTGAATGCTATTGAACATAGTGTATCTGCATTTGCCAACCCTGTTGTCACAATTGCCCGCACTGTCGATACCTCTAACTCAAAGCCAAAGAACTAAGAGATTCTAGTAGTTCACCAGATTAAGTTTAGTGGGTTAGAACAGGTTGATACCGATTCTCTATGGAGATGCACTAAATTAAGAAGAGATTTGGTTGTGCACCATTAAAGCGTTCGTTGAAGGTTTGATGACAACCAGGGCAAAAGTACCGCTGGACTCCACTCGGCATCTTGCCATGCTTATGAACCTTCAAGTGTCCACATAATGGGCATTCCATAGGTTAAGCAATGAAGTAACTTTCCTTAACTAGTTTATCTGAACCACAGAAATTTGACGCACGATCAGTGGTACTTTCTCAAACCAGCTCTCGTGAAAACTACCAAAAGCGCTCTAATCATATACGGAGTTTCAAGGTTTCCAGAACTGCAACTTTCACTTTTAATTACACCCTAATCGCCTCCAAAAAGCAGGGCATTGCAGAAGGGAGGTCAATGCTAAAGCAATTTCCTTTTAAAGATGCTTTGCGATCGCAATTTGGGTAGATGGGGGGAAGGTCAATCCCTATTGAGACTGGTGCAAGATCTCAGCTAATGCTTTGGAAATTGACGAACTACTAGGTAGAAAAATCAAGCGATCAATTTGGAAATGACTTCCGTCAGTTTGGCACCAATGGCAGCAATAGCAGCTTGGTGGTGCTCATCTTTAAGATTGCCAGCATCATCAAAGGCTTGATAGGCGGCAGGAATGGCTCGTTGATCGGGAATGACCATGACCCCAATATTCTCTAAAATCGAGCGGACATGGACAAGACCCCGCAACCCTCCTAATCCCCCTGGTGAAGCAGCCATAATGGCCGCCACTTTGCCTTGAAAGCAACTCAGGGCCATCGGTTGTTCACCTGGTTCCGGGCGGGAAGCCCAGTCAATGGTGTTTTTGAGGAGGGGTGTAATGGAGCTGTTGTACTCAGGGCAGGCAATCAGAAACCCTTGATGGGCTTTCATCAGCGCCTTAAACTGTAATACCGATTCCGGCAAGCCCGATTCAGCCTCTAGATCCTGGTTAAACAGGGGCATGGGATAGTCTTTGAGATCTACGACAGTGACCGCTGCCCCAGCTGCTTGAGCCCCAGCACCAGCGATCTTCGCAAGGGTCTGATTGAAAGAACCCTGACGGGCGCTACCAGAAAAGGCCAAAATTTTGGGGGAATCGGTCATCACTCAATCCTCAGCTTGTGATTTCTTATCATCGTACTTGGGGAATACCCCGCTTGCCTATGGGAGTGGGGAATGTCAAAAGTTCAAGACTTGTGTGGTCAATGGGTCTTGCGATATCCTGCGATCGCCTCCCATAGGTCCCATCATCGCTTTTCACAGTAGCCTGTCCCCCATGACTTCCTCCAGAATCCGTCGTTACTTAGACTGCTACGCCGAAGCGATCGCAACTGAAATTCAAGATGACCTCCAGACCGCCTTGAGCCGAACCTACTGCCATGTCTTGGTCATTCCCCTGTTTGATGAAGCCCTTAACTGCTTAGACACTGTTCTGCCTGAAGATATTAGCGATACGCTAGTGATTGTGGTTGTGAATGCGGCGGTCGATGCTGATCCTGGGGCACAACTGCGAACCCAAGCATTTCTAGCCCAATTTCAGCCCCAGGATCAACGACCCTTTAGTGTCGTTCATCGGCAGGCGGGGACTACGCTGCTCCTCCTTGACTGTTGCACAAGCCAACGGCAGTTGCCCCCCAAACAGGGCGTTGGTCTCGCTCGCAAAATTGGTGCTGATGTGGCCTTGGCCTGCATTGATCAAGGGATTGTGGAAACTCCCTGGATTCGCTGCACCGATGGCGATGCGATCCTGCCCAAGGGCTACTTTGATACTCCAGAGCTGGATGCCGATGTCGCCGTAGCCATCTACCCCTTTGCTCATCAGCCGATCCATGATGCCATACTCCGCTACGAAATTTCTCTGCGCTACTACGTCACCGCCTTAGCCAAAGCGGGATCTCCCTATGCTTTTCAGACGATTGGCAGTTTGCTGAATATTAACGCCAACCACTATGCAATGGTGCGGGGTTTCCCAAAACGCCAAGCCGCCGAGGATTTTTACATGCTCAACAAGTTAGCGAAAACAGGCAAGGTAATCCGCCTCAAGCATCCCCTGGTGAGTTTGTCGTCTCGGATCTCGCGGCGGGTACCCTTTGGCACGGGAGCAGCAATGACTCGATTATCTGCTCATGAACCTCTGCTACTCTATCATCCTCACATTTTTGAGCAGTTACAAATTTGGTTAGGACTGAGTCAGAGGCTGTGGGATCAACTGCCCGCTTATCTTAGGCAGCACACCGATGTCAAGGCCAGTTTGCAAGCTTGGTGGCAGCAGCAGCACCTCAGTGATTCTCTATTGACAACATTGCTGCATCTGAAGGTGGATGGGGCACTAGAACAAGCATTCCAACAATGTCGAGATTTTCCCCATTTTCAGTTTTTCCTACAGGTCTGGTTTGATGCCTTTCGGACGCTCAAGTTTGTGCATTACTACCGCGATCGCCTTTGGCCATCCCTGAGCATTGAAGCAACAATGGCCATAACTGACGCTCCACAGACCTTAGACCCCTTACAGCCGCTCTCCCTGACAGAAATTCAATCTCAAGGTAACCCAACCCATCTACCCACTGACTTGCTAGATATTTTGGAGCGATTGCGCCAAGAGGAACAGAATCTGCCCCTAGAGACAGGTTCCACCCTTTGTCAGGCGCTCGATCTCCGCTGATCCTGAGTTATACGCTACTTGCCATTATCCGTTTACGCAAGGCAGGATTGGCCAGATAGTAGCGCTTTGCCCTGATAGAGATTACCCTAAAAGCTACCAAAAACTGCAAAAAGAAGAAGCTTATCTACATCGCCAGCAAGATCAAAAAACGCAACTCAATACCAAGGCTCGTTGGAAGAAGATGACGAAGGCGATGCGGCAACGTCAGAAAAGAGAATGGTAAAATCTTAACTATGCATGAAGATACAATGACGAACAACACCCTCCCCCAACTCCCTTACCTTCTCCGTTACAAGCGAGAAGTAGCTGTAGTTTTTATTCTCCTAGGAGTCCTCAATCTAGGTTTAGGTGTGTGGCTGTTCCTCTTAGGAGAGTTTCACTTCACCCTGATTCTGGGACTCCTGATTATCTTCATGGGCTTTGGGTATTTCACCAAGCCCATGGCATCTATCCATATTGATCAAGTGGTGCTCTATAACCTGTTGGGGATGAAGGTAAAATCCTATGTCCTCACAGCCTTTAGTGACTTGCAACTCCAAGGGCGAAACCTGTATATCCAGCGGGAAGAGACTCAACAGCCAATCCACCTAGCCACTTGGCTCATCCATAGTCAAGATTGGCAACAACTGCAAGGGTTATTGCAATCGCACCCTCAACTCCAAGCGAAATAAGGGAGGCGTGCTACTGTTGCCTGCACCTGTTCTACTCGTTGCAATAATTGGCCGCAAGCATCCCAAGTTCCCGACAACAGCATTTGCCGAGGTTCCTTTGCCATTGCCACAGGCGCTGAAATTTCGCCATAGGTGATTGTCAGGTTCTCTAAATCCATGTGAATCACTGTGTCAGGATCTTGAACTAGGGTTGCTTGGAGTTGCTGCACCACCTCTGGGGTAGCGGTGACACAGGGAATTCCAATGGCTAGACAGTTACCAAAGAAGATCTCAGCAAAGCTCTCACCGATCAGGGCTTTGATCCCCCATTTTGCGATCGCCTGCGGTGCATGTTCCCGGGATGAGCCACAACCAAAGTTGTTATTGACAACCAAAAGGGTGGCATCTTGAAACTGGGGTAAATCAAAGGGATGACGTCCCTCTGTCTGGTGGCGATCATCAGCAAACACTTGTTGCCCCAACCCCTCAAACGTGACACAGCGGAGAAACCGAGCCGGAATAATGCGATCGGTGTCAATATCGTTACCCGTAAGGGGAATACCCGAACCTACAATCGTATGAATTTGACTCATAATTGCCAAGAATGTTATGAATTCAGTATATGGATCCTAACAAAGCCTAAACCATTTTCACTGCTAAAATCACAGTCCCATAACACCTGAATTCTGGCTAGACAATGACCATAAGAAATTTAAGAAAGAACTGAAAGAAGTTTGCACAGCCCCTAAAAAATAATTGAGAATTTTTCTTATTAAGAATATTGGTAATAATCTAAAGTCTTCCATAATTCATGGCGAAGGATTCAACCATAAGAACCACCATATATTTACAATTATTGTTCAAATTTTCCATGTATTGAACAATATATTCATGTATTGAACAATATATTAAGGATCAATAAGGTTACGCTAAATACTGCAATTTATTTGCCCACATTTTGTCTATATCGATCCCTTCACTCTTGTCTATTGTTTTTTTGTATAAGGGAAATCTCAAAGAAGATATACAGGGAGGATTTGGGTTTCATAACTTTATATTTTTTAATATATTGAGGAAATTTCCGAGAATATTCGGAGGACAACCCATACTAAATTGAGAAAGATATGGGAATACTAGGTCTACGAGCAGGAACACTATTCTAAACGCATGTTAAAAGCATTTTACAAGGATCAAGTCTACAAGAATGTGATGGAAGAGCTTGTTGAAGAAGAACTTGACAGGCAAACCCGCAACTTCAAACCTGAAACCGCCAATGCTCTCAACCGAGTGGATGTGGTTTCCTATGCGCTCAATCGCCTACCTCCCCTTTATGCTGCCAGTCAAGAAGGGGTGTATCGGCAAAAGCAGCGGGGACAACAACAGTTTGGTCAACGCTTGCGCGCTGCAGTCATGCAAGCGTTAAAAGTCGTTGCCCAACAGCCTACGCGGGTCAGTACCCCTCTTCTGCCTCAAGAAGAAGTGGATGCAGAAATGCAGATCGCCAAGATGGCTTTAGAAGAATTAGCAGATTCAATGAAAGATGTGGAGCCAGACTTTAAATTTGATCTGTAGCGCCATGCCAGTTTTTCCGTGGCAGTGGTGGTCGGAAAATGGTATCAACCCCTGGTTGATACCATTTTCCGTTGAAATAGCATTGTTTCAGTTCGATCACTACACAGTGATGATTAGAAGCTAAACTAGGGCTGATTTATCTGACTAATTGGCATGATTTCTGCTGTCTTGGTGTCACAAGCTACACTCTGTATAAGGCATTGCACCTACCCCTAGGCAGAACTCGAAATAACATGCCTAGTTTTTGTCACTGTGCAGATTTTTACTCAGCATTACCTTAGGTGAGAATGCTATAAAACGAGATTGCTTTGGGTCATAGGTCTAGGGGTGGCTGGACACAGAAATTTTCCACATCAGGTCAAGAGCCTTATTGAAAATTTGGTTATATTTACGGTGATCTCTAGGGCATGTTGTGGGGAATCATAGAGAGTGAAGGACTAGAGTTCTCTTAGAGATATGACTCAATCCTCTATCCAAAAAAGAGCTTCGATCTATTTCTAAAATTTTGAATAAGAAATTCAATTCAATAAAATCAGAGTGAGTATTCTCTGTGTCATCTTTAACAGTACTTTTATCACAACGTTACGTGTTGAGAAGGAAGAACCCTATCAATGGCAGCAACTATGAGTGGCAGAATCGCAAATAAGTTGAACGTAGCAGGCTTGCTGACCCAGCATGCAGATGCCAAGAAAGACGGTTGTTTAGTCGTCTCTAATGGTGCTATCAGTTGGTATTTCTACCTGGAAGAAAGCCATCTGGTCTACGCTACTTACTCTGCTGACCCCCTCGATTTACTGGATAATCATTTACGACGATTAAGTCATAAGGTTCCTGCTATTACCAGTGAAGTTCGGACTCAGGTGCGGATCAATTTCAGCGATGAGTCATCCGAACAAGTTTGCTCGGACTATCAGGCAATTTCTTGGCTGGTCAGAACCAATCAGTTGAAGCCAGCCGAGGCAGCCACTTTAGTGGAAGGGATTGTCATTGAAATCTTAGAGTCCTACCTATTGGTGAGCGAAGGGACGTTTAAGTTTTTACCCAAGTCGGCTCATCTGCCCGTTTATACCAAGCAAGCGATCGCACCGCTCATCCAAAACTGTCAGCAACGCCTCCAAGTCTGGCAGTCCCTAGGTTCCGCCATATGGTCTCCGCACCAACGCCTTTATTTTATGGGGCAAACCCCAGGGGCAACTAAATTGCCCCCCGGTAAAGTTCAACAATTACAAAAGATTTTGCGTGGGTTTAGCTTCCGCCACTTAGGGGTGCTCTTAAACCTAGATGAGCTGCAATTGGCTCAGAATCTGAATCCTCTGATTATCGATAAAATCATTCTGCTGCAAGAACCCCAACCCCCTTTTAATCAATTACCCAAACTAGCGGTAGGTTCACCTTTACAGTCTACCCAAGCTCCAGCCCATCCTAGAGCAGACAGCAATGCTGGGTTAGGAAACATCGAAAACAGTGAACTGGGGCAAAAACACTACACCATTGCCTGTGTAGATGACAGCCCTGCCATTCTCAATACTATTAATCGGTATTTACAAGACCAAAATGTTTCAGTAGTCATGATTAGCGATCCGGTTAAAGCTTTGATCCAAATCATGCGGGCTAAACCTGATTTAATCTTATTGGATGTAGGGATGCCTTGGGTCGATGGTTATGAACTCTGTCGTTTAATTCGCAAAAACTCGCAGTTCAAGAAAGTTCCTGTGGTAATGGTGACAGGCAACACAGGTCTCATTGATCGGGCAAAAGCTAAAGTTGCGGGTGCAACCGACTATCTAACCAAGCCCTTTACCCAGGCCGATCTGCAAAAAATGGTGTTTCGCCATTTAACTTAAAGAGAAAGCAATAGCGCTATCCTGAGTCAAAAAGGGCACTCTGAGTGTATCAAGTGCAACCCCATTGATGAGCTTACCCGTACTTGTTTGAGGAGCATGTAAGAAATGAGAACTGTTTTAGTTGTAGATGATGGGCCTGCTGAATTGGAATTGATCTGCCGTTATCTCCGGGATGGGGGCTATACCGTTATCAGCACCACGGACGCCAAGGATGCCTTAGCCAAAGCAGAATCACAAAAACCCGATGTTGTGGTCACCGATGTGGTGATGCCGGGAATGAGCGGGTTTGAACTGTGCCGCAGTTTAAAGAAAAATGAAGCTACCCAAAAATTGCCCGTGGTGATTTGTACCTCCAAAGACCAAGACTTGGATAAACTCTGGGGTAAAAAGCAAGGGGCGGATGCTTATATCACTAAACCTTTCACCCGTGAAGATTTACTCCAAGCTGTTCAATCCGTTATTTAAGTAATGAAACTGCCCACCCCAGAACTGCAATTAACACCTGGCCAAGCAGGAGCCAGTGATCCTTATCTGAGATTGCAATTGAGTAGCAATGTCTCCACTGCAATTCCGATGGAGGCAGCACGGGAAGTTCTTGTGGTTCCAGTGGAACAGATTACACCCATCCCCAATATGCCTGATTGTGTCTTGGGTCTATTGAACCAGCGCAGTCGGGTGTTTTGGGTTGTTGATCTGTCCGTGATGTTGGGTTATTCAGGACTCACCAGTAGCGATCGCCAATTGAACATTATCATTTTGCAATCTGGCCAGACTCCCCTAGGGCTGGCAGTACCAGCCATGCAAGGGATAACGCGGTTCCCTGCTGACGGGATTCAATCCCCCATTGGCACGGTTGCCCCTAATATTGCTCCCTATTTACGGGGATGTTTGCCAGAAGGGCAGGAAATCCTGTTGATTCTGGATCCTGAGGCCATTGTTCATGCCTCTGTGTTGCAGCGCCAGTGAGGGAGACCATTTTTGAAACATTCCCTGGGTCGCGTTGATATCAGAACCTGCTAACACGCCTTAGATCAACGTTGCATCCCCAGCGCAAACGCCGTAGAGCTTTCGATCTTAACTTAAGGTTCATCAGAACTTGGCTCCTCTAGACAACTCTATTCGTAAATTATGTGAGGCACGACTCCCCATGCAAATGAAAGATCAAACAGGCGACATGACCAACGCCAATGGCCTGGGTGAAACTCATCCGCTGATTCCACTCAACTCTGAGGCAACAGGTGAGCAGAACGCTGATCCGCTCAACCCATCCAACATCTCCAAGGCCGTTTCCCCCATTCCAGCAGCATCTATGTCTGCCAATAAGAGCCTCTCTATGGCTCCCTTGGCTGATGATGCCCCTTCGTCTTTTTGGCAACGGCTGAGCCTGAAGACGAAGGCGACGACCTTGGCGATCTTGATTGGGGTAGTGCCCATCGCTGCCATTGGCACAACCGCCTATATGATTGCCAATCGATCCGTGAGCGACCAAATTATCAACAACAAGGAATCACTCACCACTGAAATTTCAGGCCGGATCGCCTCCTATATGCGGGAGCGGTATGGTGACATTCAAATTATTGCGAGCTTGGATGTGTTCACCGATCCCGCCCTGCGGGCAGCCATCACCCCCCAAGCGAAGCAAGCGGCTCTAGACGAATTTGTCAAAGCTTACAAAATTTATGACAGTATTGCCATCTTTGATTTGCAAGGGAATCTGATTGCCCAATCTTCAGGGAAACCCTTGGGGAATCACAAAGATCGACCTTACTTCCAAGAAGCTGTCAAAACGGGTCAACCTGTGATTGATCAGCCAGAATTTTCTAAATCTGCTGGCATTCTTGCGGTGCATACAGCCAATATCGTCAAGGATAAATCTACAGGGAAACCGATTGGGGTGGCGCGAGCGCGCTTGCCCGTCAATTTCCTAGAAGACTTGCTAAAAGGGGTTGCTGATTATGAAAGTGCTTATCTCGTCGACGATCATGGTCATCTCTTTGCAGCCTCTAATGCCGGTCAAGCCAAAGTTGCTGCTGTTACTAAAGCCGGTAAAGAGCTAGACGCGAAGACCGTATTCCCCTGGTATGAAGAGTTGGCTCAGGCGAAGAAAGCAGATCACACCCTCACCTCAGATTACCTAGAAACCTTTGTGCCTTTTAGCACCTTGGCCAACTCTGACGACCCCTTCTTAAAAGACTTGCCGACTTTGGGTTGGGAAACCATTATTGAAACCAACAAAGGCCAAGCTTTCGCTTCCCTGCAACAGCTTCAATTGACCCTGCTTGTGGGTTCTGCCCTGGCGGCTTTGTTGGTGGGTCTGATCGCGGTCATTTTGGCCGAACGAGCGACTCAACCGATTGTTGCTTCTGCCCAAGCAGTGGAAGCTATTGGTCAAGGGAACTTGGAGACCCGCCTAGAGGTGGTCGGTGAGGATGAGTTAGCGCAATTGGGATCTAACATTAACCTGATGGCTGAGCAACTGGAAACCCTGATTTCTGAGCAAGAACTCGCAGCCCAAAAGGAATTGACCCTGCAACGAGAAGCCGCTGAACAAGAACGGCAGCGCAGTGCAGGCTTACAAACGGACTTGTTAAAACTGTTGACGGACGTGGAAGCTGCATCTGAAGGTGACCTGACGGTGCGAGCCAACGTGGATGCCAGTGAAATTGGGATTGTAGGTGACTTCTTTAACGCCATTATCGAGAGTTTGCGGGATATTGTGGCGCGGGTGCAAACCGCAGCCGCTCAGGTGAACGAATCAGTATCTGTGAACAGTTCTTCCATTGAAAACCTTGCTGATGAAGCAACGAAACAAGCAGAGCAAGTGGAAGAATCGTTGCAGTTTGTGGAAGATTTGAGCCAAGCTGCTAAAGAGGTCGCTGACAATGCTGAAAAAGCGGCTGTTATTGCCAAAACAGCCTCTGAAACTGCTATTATCGGCGGTACAACGATGGATGAAACCGTAGCCAGTATTGACCAATTGCGGGAAACCGTTGCTGAAACCGCCAAGAAAGTCAAACGCCTGGGTGAATCTTCGCAACAGATTTCCAAGGCAGTCTCTTTGATTAACCAAATTGCTTTGCAGACCAATCTTTTGGCCATCAACGCCAGTATTGAAGCAGCGCGAGCGGGCGAAGAAGGACGAGGGTTCGCGGTGGTTGCTGAAGAAGTGGGTGCCCTGGCAGCCCAGTCAGCCAATGCAACCAAGGAAATTGAGCAGATTGTGGAAACCATTCAGCTTGAAACATCGGAGGTGGTCAAGGCCATGGAAGTGGGTACCACCCAGGTGGTTCAAGGGACACGCCTAGTTCAAGATACCAAGCAAAGCTTAAGACAAATTGTGGAAGTGTCTCAACAAATTGCCGAACTGGTGCAAACCATTTCCAGCTCAACGGCATCGCAAACGGCAAAGGCACAAATGCTAACCGGTTTGTTCCAAAACGTAGCGCAGATCTCGGAAAATACCTCCGGGTCTTCCCGCCAGGTAGCGGATTCCCTGCAAGAAACGATGGAAGTTGCCAGACAGCTTCAATCCTCGGTTAGTACCTTTAAGATTGGTAGTGCAGTATAGACGCTACACCTTAAGGGATCATGGGGGGAAATGGTGTTTCGGACTTGTTCCTAATGGCTTTTACCCCCCATCCTTAACAGGGGATCAAAGACCAACCGCAAGCTATTGTTGATCCTGATTCTAGAGAGAGTGATGAGTACAATGCAGCATCCATGCAGCCACTCTTTAAAACTCCCAAAAAGGTTATGGTTCAAGGTTTTTGACTTTTACCTTTTGCCTTTTTACTTCCGCGTAGCGGTACTAGGCTGGTTGCCTATTATATTTGGTACTGAGAGATAAACCATGCCCCAAGACAGTGAACAGGAAGTCCGGCTTCAATTTTTAGAAGAAGCCCATGAATATTTACACCAAATTGAATCTGGCTTATTAGGAATCGGAACCCGTGGGGTCGATCGCCAGCAGATAGATGGGGTTTTGCGAGCGGCTCACTCTATTAAGGGCGGCGGTGCTTTGATGGGCTTTCATGCCCTCAGTCAATTGGCTCACCGCATGGAGGATTTTTTTAAGGTTCTTAAGATTGGCAAAGTGGCAGTGGATGCCGAGGTCGAAAGCCTACTGCTCTTGGCGATGGACTGTATGCGCCAAGTCGCTGTCCTCAACCAGGACGGCAGCGAAGCAGATGAACAGTGGCTAGCTACCCAGGCCAACCCGGTTATTGAGCAAATTCATGATCGGCTTGGGGATCCTCAACCTGAAGATGAGGCCTCCTTGCTGTCTGCGGATGCGGGCGAAGATATGAGTCTGATCCTCTTCGAGACAGAAGTCGAAGAGTGTTTGCAGCGTTTGGAAGCCCAGATCTCGTCTCAAACGCCTGCTGTTGTGGTTGCAGAATTTGACAGCACCCTAGAAGAACTAGGGGGTCTTGCAGAAATGCTGGATATGCCTGGTTTTCATGGGTTGTGCCAATCGACGATGCAATACCTATATGCTGCTGATTCTCCAGAACAACAGATGCAAATTGCAGCCGTGGGCTTGCAGGAGTTGCGGCGATCGCAAGCCATGGTGCTAGTGGGTCAAAAACAGGCTATCCCTGCCCTGCTAGATGTGAGCGCTCTAGGAGATATTTCGGTTCCCCTGGTTCCCGATTCCAGTGCAGACCAGATGCCTGAAACTCTAGTGACAGAGTTTGATTCCTTCGCTGATATCGATTTATCTCTAGAGCCTTTAGCGCTAGATGCTGTTGCGTTCCCAGAACTGGATCTAGACATAGTGCCTGAGCTTGATCTCGAAGCTGTCTCAACTTCAGCCTTGGAGGTAGAGTTCGCCCCGGACTTAAATCTCTTGGATACGGTGAATCTTGATGGCCTGACTGAAGAGATAGAAACCCTCGCACCGGAAGAAGCAGAAACTACTGCATCTGTCGAGGCAACCTACCCAGACATCTATGAAGCCCAACCCCTAGACGAAGCCTTAGATTGGTCAACATCTTTTGCAGCAGAAGCCGTAGATCTCATTTCATCCCTGGAGGCAATCCCTGAGACCTCCACTCCTATCCCTGCTGAGATTCCCCAAGTTGCACCGCTTCCCCAGCGATCTCCAGCTCAACGAACCACGGTTAAGTCCGCTAGAACTACCGAAGCAACAACAGACAGTGCAGAAAGTACAATTCGGGTGCCTGTCAGTAAACTCAACCAACTCAATGAGTTATTTGGAGAGCTGATTATTGAACGGAATGGTTTACAAATACAGCTCAAGCAACTGCGAGATCTGACCGAACTGTTGCGAGATCGGGTACGAACTTTAGATAAGTCGAATGCCCAACTGCGATCGGCCTACGATAAAATTGCGATTCAAGATGTTGCGGCTCTTCAGCCTGCCCCCTCTCTGGCCGTTGCCGTTGGGGAAACCGCCAATGGCCAGACAACCAGCTCCAATGGTGGAGCGCCATTCTTCAATGTCACTAGTCCTCATCTTGATCACAATTTTGACTCCTTGGAAATGGATCGCTACAGCGAGATGCACTTACTCTCGCAAGAACTGATGGAAGCAGCGGTGCAAATTCAAGAGGTCACCGGGGATATCAATACCAGCTTGAATGAAGCTGAACAAACCACACGGGGTTTAACCCGCACTTCTAAGCTCATTCAAACCAACATGACCCAGGTGCGGATGCGTCCGGTCTCAGAACTGCTGAGCCGTTTCCCACGGGTATTGCGGGATTTGAGTTTACGATTTGGCAAACAGGTTGAACTGAAGGTAATGGGTGGTTCAACCCTGGTGGATCGATCGATCCTAGAAGCCCTGAATGATCCCTTGATTCACTTAATCCGTAATTCCTTTGATCATGGCATTGAAGATCCACAGACCCGCTTGACTGCTGGCAAGTCAGCAACGGGGCTGATTGAGATTCGGGCGGCTTACCGAGGCAACCAAACCCTAATTATCATCAAAGATGATGGAGGGGGCATTAACCTCGACAAAATCAAAGGTCGGGCGTTAGAAATGGGACTGGATGCCGAAGATCTTCGACATGCTAGTAACAGCGACTTATTAGACTTAATTTTTGAACCTGGTTTTAGCACTGCTGAAGCGGTCACAGATTTGTCGGGTCGAGGGGTAGGGATGGACGTGGTTCGCACGAATTTGCAACAAGTGCGAGGATCTATTACCGTTGATACCGAAACTGGGGTAGGAACAACCTTCACTATTGCAGTGCCCTTTACCTTATCTGTGATTCGGGTGTTGTTGGTGGAAGTTGCAAATATGATGTTGGCCTTTCCCACGGATGTGGTGGAAGAGATGCTGTTGCTGCAATCTGAGCAAGTTTTGGATAGCGCTGGCACTGAGGTTTTGAATTGGTACGGTGAGATGGTTCCTTTAGTACGGTTGGGGCAGTGGTTGCACTTGCCCAAGACAGCTAAGCTGCCAGATACTGAAGAAATGCCTATTATTAATGCCTCGACGGTCTTGATGGTGGCGGATGGCAATGAATTGGTGGGGCTGCAAGTCGATCGCTACTGGGGTGAACAAGAAGTGACGATTCGGCAAACGGAAGGGAATATCGCCATGCCAGCAGGGTTTGCGGGCTGTACGATTTTGGGAAATGGTCGAGTTGTCCCCCTCATTGACGCCTTGGAACTGCTCAACTGGATGAATGACCGCAATAATGACTTTACCAGTAGCAGTTCAAGTGCTTTGTCCGGTGCTTTGTCTGGCTCACAACTTCCCACGGCTACGGGAACCTATTCCTCTCCTTTAGTGATGGTAGTGGATGATTCGGTCAATGTTCGCCGCTTTTTAGCTCTGACGCTGGAAAAAGCTGGATATCGAGTTGAGCAGGCCAAGGATGGCCAACAAGCTTTGGAAAAACTGGATGAAGGCTTGCCAATTCAGGCAGTGATTTGTGATATTGAAATGCCGCGTATGGATGGCTATGGTTTCTTAGCCCATGTCAAGGCCAAACCGGAATTCAAGTCCATTCCAGTGGCGATGTTGACGTCTCGCAGTGGAGAGAAACATCGCAAATTAGCAATGACCTTAGGTGCTTCTGCCTATTTCTCTAAACCCTTTAGGGAAAACGAACTCTTGCAAACCCTAGAGCAGTTTACCCAAGCCCAGTGATATTGAGTGATTAAACAGCCATGGCTATTATTTCATCGGTGCGATCGCGACGGGGTATTAACCGTCCAGTGGAAGCAACAGAACAGCTCATTGCCTTTAAGTTACGGGGAGAATGGTTTGCCTTATCCCTTGCCGCTGTGCAAAAAGTCATTCCCTTGGGAACAGTGCATGGTGATCCTAACAACACAGGTATAAGCCTTACCCTGTATCAGGGTCAAGAAATTGTGGTTGTGGATGTGGGGCATCGAATTTTTAAGGAGACTGCCCAAGCTGTGGTGTCTAGACCAGGCAAGACCGCTAGTCCTAATGCCCAAGAGAGTCCGTCCGCTTCCCAACAACAACGATGCTTAGTGCTAATCCAAAATACAGCGGGTGAGGTTGTCGGCGTGCCCATTGATTCTCAACCTTTGATTCGACAAGTTCCTCAGTCTAGCTTTTCCCCCTTACCCAGTGCGTATCTGAACCGGGGGAACATTCATTGTGTTAGTTCCATGATTGCGGATGATGGTGGCAGACAACCCCTATTTCTGCTAGATCCTGAGCGACTGAGTACCATTAAAGAGGAGAGGGTTTGCCAGAAATCAAACCAGCGTCAGTCGTGATCAGAATGATGTCCTCATGAAAGTGCGTAGCTCTATTCACGGTGATTTCTTGATTCTGACTGAATTGCAATTGCGCTATACCGACAAAATGCCCCTGAGAATCAGAACTTATGCTGCTCTAGTCGAGGAAACTTACGGCTTGCCCGTCTATCCCGTCTTGGTCAATATTTTGTCCCCTTCTGCTAAGACAGTTGTGAGCAACTGCTTCGAGTCTGATTTTCTGGGTCTTCAGGCTTGCTGATATAATCCTTGCATGTTTGACTCTACCTGTAAGTTTCTTGCAGAAAGCTTTTCCAGCGATTTTGCCTCCTGGTTACTGGGTGAACCCATCTCCCTCACCCAACTGAGTCCTTCAGAACTTTCATTAGAACCGATCCGGGCTGATGCACTGATCCTTCTAGCTTCTGAAGAATATATTGTTCATTTAGAGTTCCAGACTGAACCCGATCCCAATATGCCCTTCAGGATGGCAGATTATCGTCTCCGGGTCTACCGCCGCTTTCCCCACAAGCAAATGAAACAGGTGGTAATATATTTGACCCCATCAACCTCTGAACTTGTTTGCCAGACTACCTTTGAGATTCCTGGAATGCGCCATGAGTTTGAGGTTATACGCTTGTGGGAGCAGCCAACGCAACCTTTTCTGGAATCAACGGGGTTACTCCCTTTGGCTGTGTTGACCAATACCCCAGATCAGGCGCAAACATTGCGACAGGTGGCTGAGCGTATCAATTTTGTTCCAGAAATGAGAGTTCAGAGCAATGTGGCAGCCTCTGCGGGGATTCTGGCTGGGTTAACATTGAAGAGGGACTTTATCAATCAGGTTTTGCGGAAGGAAATCATGCAACAGTCAGTGATTTATCAGGAATGGCGAGAAGAATTTCTTCAAGAAGGTCGTGAAGAAGGTCGCCAGGAAGGTGAACAATCCCTCATCCTCCGACAGCTCACCCGCCGTATCGGTGACATTTCCCCAGAGCTACAATCCCAGGTCCAAGCTTTGTCTCTGGATCAACTTGAAGCCCTTGGTGAGGCATTGCTGGATTTTTTGGAACCCAGAGATCTAGTGGATTGGTTACAGAGGAATCGATTGGAGTAACATCAGAGAGACCGTTAGACTGTATAAGAAAAGCAATTCCACCCTATGGGTTAATGACAACGCCAGAAAAACTTCAGCAACTGCAAACTCTCTTTATCCAGATGGAACAGGCTCTAATTGCTTATTCTGGGGGTGTCGATAGCACCTTGGTAGCTAAGGTTGCCTTTGATGTCTTGGGGGATCAAGCCTTAGCGGTCACTGCCCATTCTCCTTCGCTGTTACCTGAAGATTTGCAAGAGGCTCAGGTGCAAGCCGCCGCCATCGGTATTGCCCACCGGATCGTGGCGACCCATGAACTGGACAATCCCAACTACACCGCTAATCCCACCAACCGATGCTATTTCTGCAAAAGTGAGCTTTACGATACCTTGAAACCCCTAGCCAGCGAGTGGGGCTATGCCTACATTGTGGATGGGGTGAATGCAGATGATTTGCAGGATTATCGTCCCGGCATTCAGGCTACCAAGGAACGAGGGACGCGATCGCCCCTCGCAGAACTCGGCATTTCCAAATTAGAAGTACGAGAAATTTCCAGGGTCTTGGGTTTACCTTGGTGGAATAAACCCGCCCAACCCTGTTTAAGTTCACGGTTTCCCTACGGTGAAACAATTACGGCAGAAAAACTCCAACGGGTGGGACAAGCTGAACAATATCTGCGCCAATTGGGATGGTCAACCCTCAGAGTCCGCTCTCAAGCCGACACTGCCCGTATCGAACTCCCTGCAGACGAGATTCAATCGTTTGTTGGCAAGACTAATCTGCCCCAACTCGTTGCCGCCTTCAAGACCTATGGCTTTACCTATGTCAGCCTCGATTTAGAAGGGTTTGTCAGCGGCAAGCTCAATCAAGGATTGCCAGAAAAATTTACGCTAGGCTAGGATCGCTGGGCAGTAGTATCACTGCACCTGTATCTAAATCGTAGTAGCCGCCCACAACCTTGAGCTTGCCCTGTTGGACGAGCGTGGCGATTACTGGAGAGGTTTGTAACCGCTTCATCTGCAATAGCACATTGGCTTTAATTGCATTTTCCAGGGGATCACCCGGTTTCCCTACAGAAGCATCAACGGCTGGTTTAATTGCATAAACTAAACTGCCAATCAATCCTGGAAATTCTCCTCCTTTAAGGGCTGCTTGGACTGCGCCACAACGCTCATGACCCATTACGAGTAATACTTTTGCCCCCAGAACAAGTGTCCCAAACTCTTCACTAGCAATATCTTCTGTTGAGGAGATATTGCCAGCCACACGAACCACGAAAAGATCACCGATTCCTTGATCAAAGAGAATCTCTAGAGGAACTCGTGAATCTGCACAACTGAGAACAGCAGCAAAGGGCTTTTGCTCTTTAGCGACCTCAGTCACACGAGCCAAGTCTTGATTGGGGTTCTGGCGTTTGCGCGCCATAAACCGCTTGTTCCCGTCTAACAGTTTCTTCAGGGCTTGATCAGGGGTTAGCTCGCCTGAATTGACAACAGGTTCAGCCGCCATAGCTGAGTTGCTTGATGGGTTTGGACTTAATGTGTGAGAGCCTAACCAACCCGTCAACGTTCCTGTGCCAACCACACCCGCACCCACTTTTAAGAGCGATCTCCGAGAAACAGCAATTGATTCAGTGATTTTTGGCATAAATTTTCAGATGCCTCCAAAACTTGCCTTTATAGCAAATCATTAAACCTATGCAGATCATTCACTGATTTACAGAATGTAACGGCCTGCCCCTGTTCCGCTTTTTCTTGATTACAAAGCACCTGAAGCCAGCCCCTTCTGTAACGATTGTGATCCAACTCAACCCCAAGAAAAGTAAGTTTCCTCTTTTACCTTTTGCCTTGCTTGAAGCTGTATGATTTTCATGCTTAACGAGAACGAAGGAAGTGGTGTGCTAGCGCGCAGCTTCAGAATTCCGGTGAGCATTGACCCTGTATAAGGACAAGCAGAATGCAGCTAGGACTCGATCTAGCACAGTTATTGATCAACGGGATTGCCGTTGGCAGCATCATTGCCTTAGCCGCAGTGGGTCTGACTTTAACCTATGGAATTCTCCGCCTACCCAACTTTGCCCACGGGGATTTTATGACCCTGGGGGCATTTCTAACGTTTTTATTAAACACCCAAATCCTCAATCGCATCGTGTTTCACATTGACTGGTTAGATCGTTGGCTTGCCCAAGCCAATATTTGGATCTCTATTGTGCTGGCCACCATCGTCAGTATTGGTGGATTCTTGAGCTGTGAGTTTTTAATTTGGTCTAAGATGCGCGATCGCAGAGCCACCTCCACCACCTTAATCATCATCTCCATTGGTCTAGCCCTGTTTATCCGCAACGGTATTATTTTTATTTGGGGCGGTGGGAACCAGAGTTATGATCTCCCCGTTGCCAAAGCCACCGAAATTCTAGGGATATTTAAAATTCCCTACTATCGCTTGATCGTCATTGGCCTTGCCATTCTGGCCGTGGTTGGTCTGCACTGCTTGTTGCAGTACACCAAAATGGGTAAAGCCATGCGGGCTGTAGCCGATGATATTGATTTAGCCAGTGTCTCTGGAATTGATGTAGAGCGAGTCGTACTCTGGACTTGGGTTCTAGCTGGCGGTTTAACAGCCCTCAGTGGCAGCATGTATGGGTTAATTACGGCGGTGCGCCCCAATATGGGTTGGTTTCTGATTTTGCCGATGTTTGCCGCTGTGGTGTTAGGGGGAATTGGTAATCCCTACGGCGCGATCGCAGGCGCAATGGTCATTGGCATTGCCCAAGAAGTCAGTACCTACTGGTTGCCCACAGAATATAAACTTGCGATCGCCCTACTGGCAATGGTTCTGGTTCTACTAATTCGCCCTCAAGGCTTATTTCGCGGCACCATTTAAACCTTTATCGCCACTGGAGTCTAGTTTTAGGCTTGGACGATCTACTCAATAAGGTCAATAAATGCTGAAGCTGAAACAGAAAATTGCAGTAACCAGAAGCTGGCAACTGCAATCTATAAATATTCACACAAAACCAGGAGTACCTTGTTGTTAATCATGCAGATACCCAGACTGGCTTCTACGATTTCCTTCCTTAGCGCTTGACCTTAGCCTTGCCGACTAGCGGTTTGAGCATAGAGCAGGATCAGAAAAACACAAGGAACCAATACAAATAAAGCAACGCTAATCGCACCTAAATCACTAACTGGCATAACAACTTACTCTATCTCAACTGGGTATTTATAAAGTTTACAATACCATTTTTACCCAACCTCTTCGGAAATTTCTGTTTTATTAAGCTCATCCACAGAAGGAGAGCTGTTTCAAGACTGAACTAGAGGCATAAAGAACCCTGATAGCCGCCTAAGGCTTAGTTTTGATGGTAGCGTTACCCAGAATTACGGTTTGGCAGGCAAGACGATAGCTCTCCGGCTTCTTGTTGAGCTTGTCATCTTCTGCTGCTGTCCGGGGTGACAGATTATCCATCCCCTCAACCACTTCAACAATGCAAGTACCGCATTGGCCATATCCATTGCAGTTCATCAACTTGCCCTTGAGTTTGTAGATATCAATTTTGTTGTCTAAAGCGATCCCTCGCAGGTTATCTCCCTCATTGACATTAATTTCTTGTTCTTCCTTGACAAATAAGATGCTACACATGAATACCGCTGTACCCTCAGGCTATAGATTTTTAAGTATTTACAACACAGTCGGATTGGCAAGTATCAAGTATAGAGTGCCCAAACTGAAATTTCTGGATTGAGCCGATCTAGATGGAGGGGAAGCCGAATGTCAATTCGTTAAGTTCTCTTGCATTGATCCCCGACTCTAGTTACACTTCGTTATACACTTTATCGTTTTGTATAGTACATTCGATTGACCTCAACCATGCAGATTCAGCAAGTGTAAACATTTGCATTTAGTTTTCTGCATAGGTTTTGCTTGTTTTAATAATTATTCAGCATATTAGCCAGCCGTTCTTAAAGTCTCATGACTTTGGCATCAACTTGGTTGTGCTATGTAAGCACTAAGTATGATTCAATGATTCACAGTGACAACAGCAGTTGGCTTAAAATTACTGAATTACTGCAATTGATACAAGAAGAGCTTCATAGACATTCTCAGTTTGTGGAGTCTTACTTAGGATCGGCCCGTTAACAAAATGCTGCAAGTATATAAAGTATTGACGTTTTAGAGGAGGAGCGTAGTCGATGGGACTACCCTGGTACCGAGTACACACAGTTGTCCTGAATGACCCAGGACGGCTGCTATCTGTGCATTTAATGCACACTGCCTTGGTGAGCGGCTGGGCAGGTGCCATGGCCATCTACGAGTTGGCCAAGTACGATCCAAGCGATCCAGTTCTCAATCCGATGTGGCGTCAGGGCACATTTGTGATGCCTGTAATGACTCGCATCGGTGTTACTCACTCTTGGAGTGGGTGGACTGTAACAGGAGAACCTTGGATTTCTCAGCCAGGAATTTTAGGTGCTCACCTAAACTTCTTTAGCTATGAGGGTGTTATCCTCATGCATATTCTGGCATCAGGTTTATTTTTCCTAGCTGCCGTTTGGCACTGGATTAACTGGGATTTAGAAATCTATTATCCCAATGGTGGTTCTGTTCCAGCTAGTGATTGGCCTAAAATTTTTGGTCTTCACCTCCTTATTTTAGGGATTGTCTGTTTTGGATTTGGTTCCTTGCATTTGACTGGGATTTTAGGCCCTGGCATGTGGGTTTCAGATCCCTATGGGCTTACGGGTCATCTAGAAGGGGTTAGACCCGATTGGCGACCGTTTGCCTTTGACCCTTACAATCCGACGGGTCTTGTCACCCACCATATTTCTGCGGGTATAGCCCTGATTATTGGTGGCATTTTCCATACGGTTACTCGTCCATCTGAGCGCCTCTATAATGCGCTGAGCATGGGTAACGTTGAGACGGTTCTTTCCAGTTCCATTGCTTTTGTAGCTGCAGCCGCTTTCGTAATGGTTGGCACCATGTGGTATGGCAGTGCAACAACTCCTATTGAGTTGTTTGGTCCTACCCGTTACCAATGGGATAGTGGCTACTTCCAGCAAGAAATTCAGCGTCGTGTTCAATCTGGACAGGAGTGGGGGCAAATCCCTGAGAAACTGGTCTTCTACGATTACATTGGCAATAGCCCTGCCAAGGGAGGTCTATTCCGAACAGGTGCGATGACCAGTGGGGATGGTATTGCTCGTTCCTGGGAAGGTCATCCTACCTTTAAGGATTCTGAAGGCCGTGAGTTGTTTGTGCGACGAATGCCCAACTTCTTTGAGAATTTCCCTGTGGTTTTACAGGATAAAGATGGTGTTGTTCGTGCTGATATTCCTTTCCGTCGGGCTGAATCTCGATACAGCTTTGAGCAGAAAGGGGTAACGGTTTCCTTTGAAGGTGGAACCTTAAATGGTCAAACTTTCACGGATGCACCTACAGTTAAGAAGTATGCTCGTAAGGCTCAGTTAGGTGAACCTTTTGAGTTTGATCGCGAAACCCTAGGTTCTGATGGTGTTTTCCGCACCAGTACCCGTGGATGGTTTGCCTTCAGCCATTCTTGCTATGCACTCCTATTCTTCTTTGGCCACTGGTGGCATGGGGCACGCACTATCTTCAAAGATGTGTTTGAAGGTGTTGATCCCAATCTGCCTGAGGAGCAAGTGGAGTGGGGTATATTCCAAAAGGTTGGAGATACTTCAACTCGCATTTAGTTCATTCGTTCTATTTGGACAAATGAATCTTAGGGTTCTAAGCATGAACTAGATGCAATCTGAAGGCTACCGAACACTTCTAACCCCGAAAAATGATTAGAATGTGATTGGGTAGCCTTCTGGATCCTTAATATTTTGAAGTAGCTGTTACTGAGGACTTTACTCTTATGGATGTTATTACTTACGTACTGATTGTGGCTTTAACGATTGGCTTGTTTTTCTTTGCAATCTTCTTTCGGGAAAAACCCACTCGCATCTAAGATGTGAATTTTGTGTTTCACAAACCTTAAATCGGGGATTTTTTTGTCAAAAATCAAATCTTCTATATAGATAGCAAGAAGCCACCCTCTTAAGAGGGTGGCTTCTTGCTGGAATTGAGATTACTCTTCGGGGATAAGTCCTTTAGGAGGGCAAATTTCTATTATTTGATTGTCTAGATCCACGACAGGGACTAAGGCGGAGACAAAAGGGATGAGAATAGTTGGGGCTGTTCCCTCTAAGGGTTGGATTTCCAGAAGATCGTTCCCGGCATTGGCGATGCCGACGACCGTGCCAATCTTTGTTTGAGTGTTGTGGTCGATGGCGGTAAGACCGATGAGATCGGATAAATAATACTCTCCTGTGGCGAGGGTGGGGCGATCGCAACTTCGCACAAATAAACTTGCACCGATTAAAGCTTTTGCTTGCTCCCGGCTGTGAATCCCAGCAAAGCTAACGATATAAATCCCTTTTCGACTGACAAATCGTCCTTTAACCAGATGAATCTCCTGAAGGCTCGCTGGGTAAGGAAAGCGCAGCCAACGTCGTCCGGGCTGCTCAAACCGTTCTGGAAAATCGGAGTCTGGATAAATCTTGACCTCTCCGTTTAATCCCTGGGTACCGACAATTTGGCCAATATCTAACCATTCATCCTCTAATTCTGCAAAGTTACTAGCGTCTTCAAGTTGAGGGCTAGATGAGAAGGGTTTACTCACGGCAATTCACCTTAGGGAAGACTCCCCGATGGAATGGTTCTAGGTTCAAAGGCTATCCTATTCGCACTGCCAGCGCGTTGATAGACACTGGCAACTACTTCACTCAAGCGTTGCATCGCTGTGGTAATTTCTGAATCGGTGGCGGTTAAGCTAATGCGTAGACATTGGTGTTTATGGTCCCAGTCATCCTGTAAACCGGGAAAAAACGAATAACCAGGAACGACAAGTACCCCAACTTGTTTGAGCTGTTGATATAATTGCCTGTCTGAGATCGGTAAATCCCGTAACCATAGCCAAGCAAAAATTGCCCCCTCAGCACGGTGCAAAAACCAAGGCAGAGCAGCAGGCATAGACTGATCGAGGGCGGTCTGTAAGATAGCTAGTTTGGCTTGATAGTAGGGTCGGATGATGTTAACGGAGATCTCTGCCAATGCGCCGGATTGAATAGCGTGGGCTGCGATCGCTTGCCCGTATCGTCCAGAGTGGATACAAATATTAGTTTGGAAGGCTTCTAAGGTTTGGATGATCTGCTCATCGCCAATGGCAATCCCCACGCGCTCCCCTGGTAAGCCTGCCTTAGACAAACTCAGACAATGGACAATCGTCTTGCCCAAGATAGGGGCAGCATCGGTGTAATTTAAGCTGGGATAAGGCGGCCCATAGGCAGAATCAATCAGGACAGGAATATTAAAGGGGGCTGCTAAATCGGCAATTTGTTGAACTTCTGCCGGATTGAGAACATTACCTGTGGGGTTACAGGGACGCGAAAAAATCACACAACCAGTAGTGTCATCAAAGTGAAGCTGGTCAAAATTGGGGCGATACTTAAACCGATGGTTGGCTTCGTCAATCTCTAAGGTGGGTGCATAGGCTTTTAAGGCTTCTGGAACCAAACAAATGCCCCCATATCCCGTATAGTCAGGGGATAGCGGCAATACAATATTTTTGAGTTGCCCCGATGGGGTCCGTCCACCAAAGGCATTAGCCGCTAAGAAGTAAAGGGCTTGGCTACCAGGTGTGATCAGAATTTGGCGATCGCTGAGGGTGAGTCCATACCGTTGGTTAAAATCACTACGAATTGCCTCAATTAAAGGGTAGTAGCCTTGGCTGGTACCATAGCGACAGACCACTTCCCCATAATCTGGACTCTCTAGCAATTGAGCTGTGCAATGCCGCCAAAGTTCTTCCACCTCTGGCAAGATCACTGGGTTGCCCGCACTTAAATTGATAAAAGCCTGATCAGGATTAGTCCTCAAAGTTTCAATAATGTCTTTCATGATGGCGCGAACGCCTGTCAAAGCAGACATTTGCGTACCAATTTGAGAAAGGTTGGGCATATCCAAGAATCAACCAAACAGATACCAGTTTGTAAACAGGGCAGGGGAGACCTAGATCCCAATATCTTAAGAGGTGTTGGCTCAACTGCCAACCCCATTGGTCTGGATATCTGAATATTCAATTTAAGATAGCCAGGGCATCCAAACTCAGGAAATAAATTCCGATACCGTTGGTAATACCCACCAACAGGTGGAATGAGGTTCTTTGAGTAAAATCATGCGTCAGGATAGGGGGAAATATTTTTACCCTCCTAATTTTCCTCCGCCTAGAGTAGCAGAAGATGGGTAGAGGGGTATTCTCTCAAGAATGCATAATTAAAGTGAGTAACATAAAAAAATCTAATACTAGAAAAGAATCTTAAATAAAGAACTTTTAATGATTCATTGCATAAAACTATTCATAGGGACTGATGAATTTTATAGAGTTCGTACTTGTGTTTTTCTATTCATGATCAACCTGGATATAAATGAGAGTTTTTATGCAATCAACTTTTAAATTTTTACCCCTCAAATATAGTTGGGTCGCAATTCATCCTCAACCAATTGGTGTTGTTCAATTTATTGGAGGTGCTTTCTTTGGTACTTTTCCTAATATTTTTTATCGATATCTTCTTAAGAGTATTTATGATCAAGGTTATACAATTATCGCCCTTCCCTATCGATTTACGTTTAGTCACTGGTCTGTTGCGATTGGCTTAGTCAGAGAGCAAAGTGCTTTAAGAAAGGCAATTTTAGATGAAGCGCAGCGACGAGGGTATGACTACAAAATTTACAAAGAAGATCCTACCTCTGCCGACAGAAACTACTTTTGGATTGGCCATAGTTTAGGAAATAAATATATTGCCTTATTAGAGCTGCTAACCGATTTGGAAACAAAATCTGAACGGGAGATTTTAGGAAACTGTGTAGGAGCTGATCAATACCAAGAAATTGAAGATCAGCTCAAGACTGTTGATTTTAAGGATATTTCTCTGTTGAATCAGCCTTCTATTCTTATTGCACCGGCCATTACAGGGATTGAGGGGCAATTCCAGTGAAAGCGATAGCTGATTTGATCAAGCGATGGGGTTTTGATGTCAAACCCAGTGTGGAACAGACCCATTGTTTGATTGAGAAAAGTAGTCTGTTTGGTTTAATGGGATTGATTTCCTTTGACCAGGATGAAATTGCCAGGGAGACCGTGGATTGGTTGCAGACCCATCTCCTTCATAAACCTGCACAGAGGGCTAAACTTAAGGGAGAGCATCTAACGCCCTTGGGGTATCGTGGGGGCGATCGCACCTTAGTGCAAACAGTCCTGCAATTTCTGAAAGCGTTATGAGTATAGTTTTTGCCTTATTACCCTCCTGCATTAAAGGAGGATAGCTGCGCGTTCAGCTAATTCTGAGCGTTCTCCTTGATACAAGGTGATATGTCCGGCAATGGGTTCGCCTTTAAACCGTTCAACGACATAGGTTAAACCATTACTGGCGGCATCAACATAGGGGTTATCAATTTGCTCTGGATCCCCTGTTAAAACCACTTTTGTCTCTTCCCCAGCCCGCGTCAGGATGGTTTTGACTTCGTGAGGGGTAAGGTTTTGGGCTTCATCAACAATTAAAAATTGCTTCGGAATCGTTCGCCCTCGAATATAGGTGAGGGGTTCGATTTGCAACAGTCCCTGTTCGATCAATTCTTCATGGCCGCGTCGCCAATGCTGGGGGTGTCCTGTTGTCGCCTGAGTCCCAAAAATTAAATCAAAGTTATCGTAAAGGGGCTGCATCCAGGGGGTGAGTTTCTCATTCACATCTCCTGGTAAATATCCCAAATCCCGCCCCATGGGTACAATGGGGCGGGCAATCAGCAAGCGGCTGTAGCGCTTTTCATCGGCGACTTTGTGCAATCCAGCTGCGATCGCCAGTAAGGTCTTTCCCGTTCCGGCCTTACCCACCAACGTCACCAAAGAAATTGAGTCGCGCAGTAACAGCTCAAAGGCAAACTTCTGTTCTCGATTGCGGGCGTGAATCCGCGAGATGCCATTGTGGGGAATTTTGGGTAGCGGGATGATTTCTCCGTGGGTATCCTTGGCGATCGCTAGAGCCGTATGGGACGGATTCAGATTATCAATCAAGGTCAAGGCTTGGTTGGGCAAGGCCATTCCTGGTAAAGTGATCTGCCCAACCTGAAACAATTGGCTGATGGTTTCCGTATGAACCATGATCTCTGTCATGCCTGTATACAGCTCATCAACATCCACTTTATCGGTGGCATAGTCCTCCGCTGCTAGTCCCAAGATATCGGCCTTAATCCGCAGGTTAGTATCTTTGCTCACCAGAACCACAGGGCATTGACATTGGCGCTTCAGATCTAAGGCAACCGCCAGAATGGCATTGTCAGCTTGGTCACCTTCGAGTTCAGGAGGCAGCTCTTGCAAGGTGATGCGATCGCACAAGGCTACCCGTAACTTTCCCCCCTGCGGTAATTCAATCCCTTGCGTCAGTTGACCTTGAAGCCGCAATTCATCCAAGGTGCGAGAAACCCAGCGGGCATTACGGCCTGTTTCTTGGGGTTGTTTTTTAAACCGATCTAGTTCTTCAATAATCGTGATGGGCAAAACAACATCATTGTCCTCGAAACGAAATATGGCATTGGGATCATGTAACAGTACATTAGTATCGAGGACAAATGCTTTTTTCATAAAGGGAATACTTGACAGCCTCTCCTAAGGATCAAGCCTAATGATTAAGATCGCGATGAGCGCAGGCGACGCGCCGCCAAAGCCGCTGATCCTAGGCCACCCGTGAGGACAATAGCCATCAGCGGCACTTGGGGAGTCTGATTTGTGGGCGCTTTACTGATGTCATTGAGATTAACCCCTTTCTGGGTCACAGGCACCGTCAGAATATCTTGATGTCCCGCTTCCCCAATACTGACTTCCCACTCTCCAGGAATATTTTGGTCAGGCTTGAAGGTGAACTGCCCTTTTTCGTCCGTTTGGCTTTCCATCAGCGGTTGTGACGGATTATTAGGCGCATAGATTTTGACCTTGGCATTTTTGAGGGGTTCACCTGTGCTAAAAACAGCCGTAAATTGAACATTGTTGGCATCCTCTAGCACATAGTTGGTTTGCATCGCATGGGCTAGCACTCTTGAAGGTAACCCCAATGCTGCCAGCAGCAGGAGTGGCATCAATAATTTAGATTTCATGAGCATTTACTCTCCTCAGGCATTGACTGTTAACGATGATACCTCAGAAAAAATTTAACGGTTAATTGTCAGGAGGACGAAAGACACTTTAAGGCATTATCACTCTATTTAAGCTATTTTTATCAGTCACTTCTCCAGAAATCTCATACTCAATTAACTCACCACTTACAGCATCCCTTACGCTTCTAACTACGGCTGTTGAATAGTCAGCATTTTCAGCCTTGAGTCCTTTAGGAAAGGAAATCTCTAGAATAGCAACGACCCTATCATCTGAGATATCCGTAATACCCGTTGATCCTGGCGTATATTTGTCAATATAGTCTTGGTAAGTCATCCATTCAAAGGCTTGGAGTTCTGCGCCTAGATCTTTTCTCAATTGACTTTGAAAATACTCTTTTCTCAGGAATTTAGATACGGGTGTATTCTGGTTTCCAGGTAGCCTTTCTGGGAGTCGGTTTACCTTGCTAGGATTTTCTTGAGGTTTAACCTGCTGTCCAACAGAGCTGTTAGAACGATTGGCATTACTAGGATCAGCATCAGCCGACAATTGCAATCCGATTCCACACAAAAATGTTGAAATTAGTAAACTTGCCAATGCTTTTGCTGTGCTACTCATAGTTCCGATTATTTCATCTAGTGGTTGAGGGCGTGTCCACTCTTCCTAGCACTACAATCCTCATCCACGCTAATCACGATGCCAAACTTTGATGACACCTTTTTTACTGGTTGTGCCCAGGGACTGTCCATCCGCAGAAAAGGCCAAGGCATAGACATCCCCTTGATAGCCTGTTAGGGTTCGGCGGAGTTCCCCGGAAGTGAGGTTCCATAATTTAACCGTCTGATCTTGGCTTGCTGTTGCTAGAGTATTTCCATCTGGGCTAAAGGCAACAGCTAATACCTGATGGATATGGCCAGTAAAGGTTCTACTCAACTGTCCTGATTGCAGATTCCAGAGCTTAACGGTTTTATCTTGGCTAGCACTGGCCAGTTGATCACTGGTTGGGCTAAAGGCGATCGCAATAACCCGTCCCGAATGTCCCTTGAGGGTACGGATCAACTTGCCCGTTTTCAGATCCCAGATTTTAATGCTCTTGTCATAGCTAGCACTCGCAAAGGTCTGCCCGTTAGGACTGATGGCCACCGCCCGGACTTGAGCAGAATGACCTGATAAAGTTCGCACTAATGCCCCAGTTTTAACATCCCAGACTTTAATGGTTTGATCCTCACTGCCACTGACCACGTATTTGCCATCCGGGCTGATAGCCACAGACCAAACTGTAGCCAGATGGGCTGGTAAGGTTTGTAGTAATTGGCCAGTCTGTACCTCCCATACCTTAAGAGTACCGTCACCACTGCCACTGGCTAAGATTTTGCCCTTAGGCTCTAGGGCGATCGTCCAGACTTGATTGGTGTGAGCAGATAGGGTTTGTATCAATTTCCCCTGCTTTAAATTCCACAGTTGAATGTCATTCTGATTGCCACCCCCGATCAGAGTTTGGCCATCAGGACTAAGGGCAATAGACCAGAGTGTCTGCTGAGAAGGGTTACCTATCCTCTTGGGTTGGGCATTTTGCCAATTGACCCCTGCTTGGCATTGAGCGAAAAGTTTCTGGGCCTGGGGATATAAGCTGGAGTCTTTCGGTATGCCTTGGGTTTGGGAGAGACAGTTTTCATACCGTTTCTTTTGAACGAGGGACTGCCAGAATTGCAACTGTTGGGTTTCTTGTTTTCGCTGTTGACTGAGTTGCTGCTGATGGAGAAGGGTTAAGAGGAGCAGGAGTGCGATCGCACCTCCCCCCGCAAACCACCATGCCTTTTTGGGAACGGATTGCAGTTGTTTTAAGCTCAAAGATGGCAACGTTATCCGGTTCCGACTACGATGGAAATACCCACCCATATTGCTAGACAGCTTTTGACCAAAGGTGGCAAGGTGCTGAGCCGATAATTGCAAGGTATGCCCAAACCCAAAGGTTTGATGAAAAGAATGAACCACAGTACTCTTAGGCCAAGTTAAGTTCTGAGTCGGTATCCGAGGAACTTCCGTCGCCCGCCGAGGCGATTGAATGACCTGCACTTGTCGAATAATGGCCGATTCAACCGGGATCGTATCCGCATCTGTGAGTCCCAAGGTCATTTGAAAATGTCTAAATTGATCCTGCAAATAATCACTCACTGGATACTCTTGCCGCACTGCCTCCACAAAAGCCATTGCATATTCTTGCAATTTTCTTTGATAGATTTGCCCCGGCTTAGATACTTCCGCTTCAATGGTTTTAGCCACATCGGCATCTAAATCTAAAGTCGTTTGCAAGTTATCTAAAATGACCCGATTGACCGGAGAAACTTTGCCTTGCTCAGCATACAATTCAAACTGCTTGCGGTAGATAAACTGCGGATCACTGACAGGTGACTGGGCTAAAGCCAAACCTTGTACTGCCTTGACGTTATAAATGTGCGGATCAATCGCTGGCATTTCTTGTTTCACCTTGCGCTTGGCGTAGGCATACCACTCTTCCACAGAAATAAACCCATCACAATCTTGATCGGCTGCCCCTGTCCTCAACCCTTCCACCAAATAAAAAGTATAAGGAGATAACTCTGCTCCCTTGTGTAAAAATGCGGGCTGAGACTGAGTTGCAGAAGCCATTATCGTTCGTCTTGGCCCCCCTAAATATTGGGGCAAATTGACACTCATTTCTTGGGGAGACAGGACAGAAGAAGCGGTTTGTCGATAGCAGCAATCCAGTAATACAATCTGTTGTTCTGCTCGACAGTCGTTTAGGATATCTTGGAGTAAATCAGCAGAGACCAGTGTCGAGCGGACGATCTTATCCTCAGGATTGAGCCGACTGAGGCTTGTGGTCAATCCAAACCGGCCATGATCGTCCAAAATGACACCATATCCTGAGTAATAGATCACAACTAGATCATCAATGGCTCGATCTTGGCAGAAGGCTTCTAAAGATTCAGCTAAGACTTGTGGGTTGGGATTGAGTAGGACTTCAACTTCATCAAAACCAGCAATTTTAGGATACTCCAGCACTTGCTTCATAGCCATTAGATCGTCCTGCACCCCAGGGAGAGGCTCAAAACCTTGCTCACAATGGCTGACACCAATTAGGAGGGCATTTTTGGAGGTGGGCACCCGTGCCATGGAATCTAAGGTCAGTCGTGGTGATTCCAACAAGCGCTCTAAAGAATTGAGGAGCGGTTGATTGTCTACAAAGTCTGAAGGCAAGGGAATAGCGTCGAGCCTAAGGTCATTACTCCAGGGTTTGGCAACCCCTTGAGGCGTTTGCACTTCCGTAGGAATGGCAACGGAAAAACTCAGAAGTTTATCTTGATTGAGTAAAAGGCGGCAACGAGCCCGCGTACCTGAGGAAATAGTTACACCCGGTAAGATCGGGTGCCACTGTTCAATATCATCAATGACAACTTTGTCTATAACAGGGGTAACGCTTTGACGATCAATGAAGGTAACAGGTCCTCTTTCTAAGCAGGAATAGATACTCTCTAGGAGATCATGGTCTAGTTTTCCTCGCAAACAGTAGGCAAGAAAGTAGGGGACATGGCTACGCCCTAATTCATCGGCTCCCTGGTTGTACATCCAGCCAAACAAGGTTTGCTCAATAGAAACTTGGGTTAGATAGGCTGCCCGATAACCGGGCTGAGGGGGTGCATAGGAATTCCAATACTTATACACCACTTGTGTCAGGAAAATCTGCGTAACTTCCTCACTCACATCGGCACTACTCAGCGTTTGAAAGCCATGGTCGGGGAAGCTAGTGTAAACCAGTTGACCAAGATCTAGCGTTAACATTAACGTGTATCCCTAGGGTGCTATTGCGGGTTAGGTGTGGGTTGGCTCAAAGCATCATTAGCCATTTTCCGAATTTGTGCCTTCAAAGGTTCCGTCGGAGCCACTTCTTCAGCTTTAGTAAATAGGGTTTGTGCGGTCTCCTTATCGCCTTGAGCATTCCTTAAGGTGGCTTTACTCGTTAACGCCACAATGCTTCTAGGGTCAAGCTGAAGAATTTTGTCATAGACATGCTCCTCTTTAGCCTTGTTCCCGTTTAGGGCATACAAACCCGCTAACTCAAACAAAAATTCAGCTTTCTCCGGCTGCTGACTCACGACCTTTTCCATCAATGGCAAAGCTTTATCAAATTCAGTCAAATCTGAATAAATTCTGGAAAGCTGTAACAATACCTTGAGATCATTGGGATTTTTGGCCAGTGCTGCCTGATGATCTTTAATGATCTCTTCTGTTGGTTGTTGTGCTGATTCTGCTGATTCTGAAGAGGATGGTGGCCAGATCACAAATCGAGCCAACAAAGCAAGGAGAATCACCAAGAGACTGGCAATGCCCACCCAACTCCAACGGCTAGAGAGTCCTCTTAAACGACCACCCCACCGAGGTTTGGTTAAAGGCTGAGCTGTGTTATCTAGAATCCGGCCAAAGCCACTGGCTAAGGATTGGGGTTGATGGTGACGATGAATTTTGCTTAATTCTGAAGCGAGCCACAAAAAAGGAGCGGAAGAACCTTTTGCCATGAGGACTGACATTTTCCCTTTCGTTACGATGGGAATGGTGGAGTAAAATCTCCGATAACTGATCTGATTGGCATCTAGACGAGCCATTATTGGTCGGAGATTTTCTTCAATTTTGAGTAATTTTTGCGGACTTTCTGCCAGCAAATCACATTTAGTCAAAATAATGGCAAAAATATAAGTCAGTCCACTTTGTCGAGCTAAAGATGCAATGGTTTCTATTTGCTTAACTGTGCCTTGCAGGGTTCGAGTGTAAGCCCCATTCGTGAATAGTGTGTAGGTATCTATAAACACGCAACAGCCATGAGATTCCATGATCATTTTTTGAAAATTGGGGTTATCACTATTGCAGATTTCTCCAGGGATATCCCACCAGCGAAAGTGACAGAGATCCTGCTCTCCCCATAGGCGCTGGGTTTTGGCGATGAAGTTAAAGTTGGTAATTCTCATGGTGGCTGGGGGATATTGGCCGGTCTTGGCAATATATTCCAGCAGGGTATTGAGATTATGTTGAACCTGAGTATCTTGGCAATCAAACCAAATAGGTGATTTTCGAGATCCATTTTTGGAACTTTGCTCAGCGTAGCTACCCACTAAAAAAACGGTTTTACCCACGCCCCGATGACCAATGCTGAGTAAGTTAAAGGTCTGAGTTTTTCTTGTGGAGGGAGCATTCATAGGTTAGTTTTTGGGCAAGGGTGGGGCAAAGGTTGTTCACGGCAGAAGTTTGCTCTTGTCTTTTCACTTTAATTGATACAGAGCAGGATCGTTTTAGAAAAACCATCTTCCTATTTTGCATAGGGTCGATGCTCTGAAACTGGGTGTCGTTTTAGTAAAAATTCCGAGGCGATCGCGGCTCTTCAATAGAGTGCTTACATCTAGTGAGAGAACATTTATACGATTTCAAGCCTGACTGCCGGGGAACAAGATCGGCTTAGCGGTAAATCCAAACACAACCAGAAATAAAGCAACGATAAATGTCCACAGGCGGTTATCTTGCGATCGCAGTTGTACCTTTAATATCAGCAATATCGGCTTTGAGGTTTGAACGAGTCTCAACCCCTTGTTTCTTGAGATCTGATACCTGAGTCTCTAGAGCCTTTAGCCGTTTATCTGTTCTAGTAGCAGAAACCTCTACCTTCTTATCCAGAGCATCTAGCTTTTTGTCCAAGCCAAGAATTAAATCACGGATCTCAGTATCGGTGGTTTGGGTCATAGTCCTGCTTCAACACAAAACTTTAGCTGTAGCTCTAATATAACTTTCTAAACGCGCTCGGCAGGGATCGAACCTGCGACCAATTGCTTAGAAGGCAACTGCTCTATCCGCTGAGCTACGAGCGCTCACAACTTTAACTAGACTATGCTAACTGTCTAACTTTGTCGATGCTCCGTTGGCAAGCAGCAAGCCAGGGTCATCCAATTGCTCATAGATCTTAAATAAGATCAACTTAGGACTCTGTTTTGACCCAAAGGGCGATCCCACCACCTCGGCCTCGGGCAGCCAAAGCCTGATCATGGACAAGAAAATAAGCAAAAAAAGCTTGGGTGCGCACATGCTCACTCCAAAAATCCTGCTCACTGGCTTGCCCCCCCCGAATGAAGCCGTTGTAAAGGGTCTTCCCAAAAGCCTTGACCTGAAGACGGGTAAAATCAAAGACCATAATGTTTTTTTTCGGCCAACAGCGAGCTGGCCCCGTTAAAGACAGGCTAAGCCCACCCCAATTCACCTGATTCGCAATCTGGCCAAGATTATCCACCGCTTGAGGATTATAGGCCGTAGGGTTACTAGGGGAATAAACAATCTGCATCTTTACCCATCGAGGGATATAAAACCCCCTGCCTACGAGTTGCCCCTGACAGTAGTGAGGTTTTTTGTCCCTGTGACAAAACATAATCGCCAGGTACCCACGAATTTTGCAAACTGAGGGGATACACGAATCTGAGCATCTTTCTCAATCTCTAACAGCATCCCTAAAACTTCCTGAGAGGAGACTTTTGGGAATTTACCCGCTAGCACAGAATGCGCTGCTGCCGTTACGCGAGTCCCTAGATCAAGGAAAGGGTTGTTTCGTTCAGTCTGGGCAGACATTTAAGCTTGTCTCCATACTAGGGCGTGTTTTAAAACTCAAAGCTTACACCACAGATAGGGTTATTTTTGGCTCTTTACTACAAGGAAACACTATAGTTGAAGTTTTATAACAGATTCTAGTATGGAGTGGGCAATTCAGAGGGATTTTCTCGGATCAATTTTGGCAACACAGGGTTCAGAAAAGCCATAAACTGTAACGTGATCTTAGGGGGTATGCTTCATGCAAAACCAGCAATTGATAAGATTTCAACTTAGGTCTATGCCCTCATTATGAGTAGTAAACCGTGTCTAAGTTGTTGACAAAACTCAGTCGGCAATTGTGGTCAGATTGCCAACAGCAACTAGCCTTTATCCAAGCCTTGACCGATCCCCAGCCCTTTCACCCTTGTATCCTGTGGGTAATAGATAGGCCAGATCCTTTTCCCTTTCACCGGGAAACGCCCATGCCCTGGCAGCCTCCATTTGTGGATCGACTAGGGTTAGATGAGCGTCCTAGTCAACATTCCTTGCATCAACAAGGAGCTTACTACTGCTTGGACTACTCATCGGTATTTGCGGCTTCGATCCTCTCTGGGGTTGATGCACAGCCGAGTATTGTCCTAGATCTCTGTGCGGCTCCTGGTGGCAAAAGTATCTTGGCTTGGCGATCGCTCCAGCCCCGTTTATTAATCAGTAACGAGCTTATTGGTAAACGAGTAGGGATGTTAATTAGTAATCTAAAACGCTGCGGAGTTCATCCGGTGAGGGTCTTGAGTGTTGATACTCATGATCTTGCGGAACAGATGGCATCTGTCGCCGATGTTGTGTTAGTGGATGCACCCTGTACGGGGCAATCTCTCTTGGCTAAGGGAGAATCAGCTCCAGGCTGCTTTCATCCTGTTTCCATCAATCACAATGCCAAACGACAAAGGCGAATTTTAGCCAATGCTGCCCAACTCGTGATTTCTGGCGGATATTTGGCCTATATGACTTGTGCGTTTTCCATTTCTGAAAATGAGCAAGTCTGTGCTTGGTTCACCCGCCAATTCCCACATTTTGTGCCCCAGACAGTTCCCCAACTCCATACTTTTCAGTCCCATTTAACGACGAAGCCCTGTTATCGGATGTGGCCCCAGTCTGGACTGGGTGCTGGTGCATTTGCGATGTTGCTTAAAAATACGCAAAGGGGTGAACCCTTGCCTCATAATCAGGATTTATGGATAAAAGCCAATTGTCGGTGGCAATCAATGGATGGTTAAGTCCGTCCGCCCTGATTAAACGCCATCATTTGTGGCAATTTGCTGTGGGTTAGGCAGACGAATTTTGTCTGCTAATCCCAAGGTTTTGAGCAGTTGCACCATCATCCAAGTGGTATCAATTTCCCACCATTGCAAACCATGTCGTGCCGACTGGGGAAACGCATGATGGTTGTTATGCCAACCTTCGCCGTAGGTGAGTAAGGCAACCCACCAGCAGTTGGTAGAGTTATCGTCTGCAGTGTAGGTTTGGTAACCAAATTTATGGGTGGCACTATTGACAAACCAAGTGCAGTGATACACCAACACCAAACGCACAAAAATTCCCCAGACCACTAAAGGCCAGCCGCCTATCAAAAACAGCAGGATACCAAAGGCAATTTGCATGGGAAAAAAGTAGTCATCTAGAAATCGATAGAAGGGATCAGTATTGATATCCTTGGTGAGTTTCTCAATTTCTGATTCAGCAGGGGTTTCGTACATCATCCACCCCATGTGGCTCCACCAAAAGCCTTTTTGGGAATTGTGCTGATCCTGTTCTGTATCGGAATGTAAATGGTGGTTGCGGTGTAACCCCACCCACCAAATCACACCGCCTTCACAGGCGAGGGATCCACAAAAGACTAGGAAATATTCTAGCCATTTAGGGGTTTTGAAACTGCGATGGGTTAACATGCGATGCCAACCTAAGGTAATGCCTAATCCCCCGGTGATCCAATGGAGGATAAGAGCCAGCCCCACTGCCCCCCAGCTAAAGTTGCTGGGTAAGAAGGCAAAAAGGGCACCAATATGGATAGCAAGGAGAACCACAATAAAGGTCCAATCCGGTTTGAGCTGTGTCGGCGTTGTTGCAATAGTCATTTAGTTTATTGATAAAGAATATTTTGACCAGAAAAAACGTTACCCTGTCTGGGTTGATAAAACTTGCCTAGTCTACGTCTAAATCAGCTTTGCACCTTTACTCATTTAGGTAATGCATCCTCAGTAGCAGGACGTTGTAAAGATAAATAGTCACTCTACACTCACTCTATGGAACCCCTTACCCAGCTAGAGGCAGCCGAACAGGCAATGTCTCCCATCTTTTCTAAGATTGACACCCAAGTCAAGAAAAACTTAACACAAGTTTTAAAATCTTTTCACAATTATCGCCTGGGACCGCATCATTTTGCTAGTGTGTCCGGTTACGGTCACGATGATCTAGGCCGACAGGTCCTCGATCAAGTTTTTGCCGAGGTGATGGGGGCAGAGGCGGCTTTGGTGCGGGTGCAATTTGTATCGGGAACCCATGCGATCGCAACTGCACTCTTCGGTGTCTTGCGCCCTGGTGATCAGATGCTCTCTGTCGCCAGTGCCCCCTACGATACTCTAGAGGAAGTCATTGGTCTGCGGGGACGAGGGCAAGGCTCCCTCAAAGAATTTGGGGTGGCTTATCGGCAATTGGACCTGACCCCTAAAGGTACAATCGATTGGCAAGCCTTAGGCCAGAGCATTCAGTCCCAAACTCGTCTGGTCTTCATTCAGCGGTCCTGTGGGTACACCTGGCGCGCTAGTTTAAGTGTGGATGAGATTGGCAAAATTGTAGAAATCGTCAAAGCCCAGAACCCTGAAACCATCTGTTTTGTGGACAATTGCTACGGTGAATTTGTCGAAGATCGCGAACCGCCAGCCGTGGGGGCTGATCTGATTGCCGGATCTTTAATTAAAAATCCGGGGGGGACGATCGTGACCACTGGCGGATATATCGCAGGTCGTCGAGATTTAGTGGAAGCCGCCGCTTGCCGATTGACGGCTCCGGGAATTGGCTCTGCTGGGGGGGCTACCTTGGATCAAACACGATTAATGTTTCAAGGCTTGTTTTTAGCCCCCCAGATGGTAGGGGAAGCGATGAAAGGGAATTATCTGATTGCCCACACTTTTCAGCAATTGGGGTATCCCGTCAATCCCTTGCCTGAAGCGCCGCGCCGCGATGTTATTCAAGCAGTGCAGCTTGGATCGGCAGAGAAATTGGTGGCGTTTTGTCGGGCGTTTCAGCACTATTCCCCCGTCGGGTCTTACCTAGAACCCATGCCTGCGCCTATGCCCGGTTATGAAAGCAATTTAGTGATGGCAGGAGGGACGTTTATTGATGGCAGTACGTCGGAGCTTTCTGCCGATGGGCCGCTGCGGGAACCGTATACTGTCTTTTGTCAGGGAGGAACCCACTGGACCCATGTGGCCATTGCCTTAGAGGCTGCGATCGCAGCCGTCGGTTCAGCCTAATCCCTTACAATGTGTCTGAATCTTCAATTAAAAATTGACAGACTTTGTGCAATGGGGACAGGGGATTAGAGAACCTGCTCAACCTCAGCAATTTCAGGAATCGTGTCCCTTAACTTCCGCTCAATTCCCATTTTAGGGTCATTGCTGAGCTGGGGCAAGATCCACAGGCCCCTTGCAGCCGTAATTTGACCACTGGGCCTTCCACTTCAACTAACTCAACATTGCCACCATCCGCCATTAAATAAGGACGAAGCTCATCCAACACGGATTCCACATTTGCGGGACTGAGTTCTAACGTTTGTGCCATAACTAAACCTGGGTATGTCTGTATTGTTTCTATTGTAGCGATATGGAGCGTTGCCCAAAAAAGAAAGGGCGAAGAAAGACTCCACCCCTTCAAAATTTAGGAGCTTGAACAATCACCTTGCCAGAGTCAACTCTTCTGTTTCCAGCCTTAGGCTAGGAAAGAGAAAATGATTCTCTTCCACATATTGCGCACCAAACAACCCTTTTTCGGCCCAAAAATACCGATCCGTGGTATGCTCGTTGCGTTTGACGAGAAGCAGGGCGGGTGGGATAACACCTTCAGCCTGAATAAACTTACGAGCCGCAGTAACGGGCTTATCCTCACCACTTTCGATACTGAACTGAGGAACATTTTCCAAAATTCGCCGTCCTTCCTGACGACGACGACTTTTGCGTTTCCGTCTTCTTGCCAAACCCAAGACCTCCTTATGCTATACCGCAGTGTAGTCAAAGTTACAAAAGCTTAATGAGTATAACTGGAGACAAATTGGATTTCAACATTATCTAAAGTTTTGATAAGAGAAAAGTGGAGAAAAAACGATTTCTTGCCTGTTTAAGCCGTCTCTCACTGTGAAAATATATAAAGTTTTTTCAGGGCTTTGTGGCATAATGGCCTACTCACCTTCAACCTTAGCTCGGTACTCTGGCGCTGACATGGCTCGGTCTAAGGCAGCGAGGGTACTCATTTTGATTTTGATTAACCAGCCTTCCCCATAGGGATCTGCAGCTAACTGCTCTGGGGCATCTACAATCGCGTTGTTGCATTCTAAAACTGTGCCACTGACGGGTGCATAAATATCCTCAACGGCTTTAACCGATTCAATATTGCCCATGGTTTCCCCTTGGGCTAAGTCATCCCCCACTTCCGGCAATTCCACAAAGACAATATCACCCAGTTGGTCAATGGCAAAAGCGGTGATGCCAACCGTGGCGACATCATTTTCTAGACGAACATACTCATGGGAATCTAGATATTTCAAATCTTCAGGGTACTCAAAACTCATGATGGATTGCCTCAGTCAATAGCGTCGAAGTTGCTCAATCGTAAATGGGCTGTCAATACAAACTCCCAAACCCTATTGTGCCTTAAGGTTTAGCTCGTTGATAAAAAGGCTTTTTCACCACTGTGGCTCTTTGCGGTTTATTGCGGATCATAACCTGCAATTCTGTGCCAGGTTTGGCCAGGGATGGCGGCACATAGGCCAAAGCGATCGCCTTCCCTAGGGTAGGCGAAAACGTCCCGCTAGTAACCTTCCCTACGGTTTCATTATTCAGGCAGACCGGGTAATCATGACGGGCGATATGGCGACCTTGCATTTCTAACCCTACGAGCTGTTGCTTAAGCCCGTTTTGTTGTTGGGCTTGTAAGGTATCCACACCAATGAAGTTGCCTTTGTCGAGATTAACAAGCCAGCCTAAACCCGCTTCGTAGGGAGTGATGGTGTCGTCAATATCTTGACCGTAGAGTGCCATAGCAGCTTCTAGCCGCAGGGTATCGCGGGCTCCCAACCCACAAGGGGTTACGCCTGCATCCAGTAAGGTTTGCCACAAGTGTTGCCCTGTATCTGGATCAACCATGACTTCAAAGCCATCTTCGCCGGTATACCCTGTGCGCGCAAACCAAGCAGGTTGCCCCAAGATAGTGCCTGCTTGGTGGCGATAGTTGCGAATGGTATTTAAGTCTGTGGGGGTGAGAGATTGAAGGGTTGCGATCGCCCTCGGTCCTTGAATCGCTATCAGCACCTGAGCAGCCGAGACATCCTCAAAGCCAATCTGTTCAGCACAGAGATGCTCCAGCAACCAGGCTTTATCCTTGACCGTAGTTGCCGCATTGACAATGAGCTTGCCCGTTTCTAGGCCAGCGTCTGTGTAGCCCTCAAAATAAAAAATCAGATCATCAATAATGCCCGCCTGCTCATTCAGGAACACCGAATATTTCGCTTGTCCAGGTACAAGCTGACTGAGATCGGAGGGAACCAACGGTTGCAACTGCTCCCGCAAATGAGGACCTTTTAACAGAAATTTGCCCATATGGGAAATATCAAACATCCCCACGTTTTGACGGACACTATGATGTTCGGCAGTAATCCCTTCATATTGAACAGGCATACTCCAACCGCCAAAGCCCATCATCCGAGCATTGAGGTGTTGATGTTGATGAAACAGAGGAGTGGTCTTTAAAGACTCGGTCATATTGACCCACGCTGAAATTGGGATTGTTCAGATAGCTAGACCAGATGGAGTGGAGAGATATTCTTATTCGTTTCACCCCAGCCAAACTAGCATCCGCATTTATATCATGAACCCTGTTACCAAATCTGCAACCCCAACGAAGTTGAATATTCGCCAAGTTAAATTTAGAGTGATCCAAACTTCGCCCCCCATTGTCCATAGGTGATGGTGGGCAACTGTAAAGATAGCCAACCTCCCTTCTTGTCGAGCTAGACCTATGCGTAAACCCTTGCCTCTCTTATCTCCCTGGCTGGTACTGAGTGTGCTGACCCTAGCAACGCTCCTGTTGCCTGCCGCTACTCCAGCTAAGCCTGACTCAGCAGAAGACTCTTTTATTCCCATTGCGCCATCATCGGACAAGGCTGCTCCTAAATCGGAGAGCACCACTTCGCAAGAGGAGATTGCTCCCCAACCCCGACGACCCATTTTTAATCAAGATTATCAGCAGGTCATTGATCAAACCATCCAAATGGTCTCAAATTCCCAGGCTCAAAGGCTGGCTCAACAATTTGGCTTAAACATCCTCAATCTCACCTGGGAAGATACGGGGCGCTACAAGAATTCAGCAGTGGGTCCCAACATCAGCGATATGACTATCCAAGTTCAACATCGTGATCCCCGCAGCCAAGCCTATCAATTGCATTTAATGCCCGTGATTCGCCACCCGAATTTTGCCGATAAAACAGCGGATATCCGTCTGGATCGCTTTTTTCTTAAGGTTGGCAATGAAAAGGGGACTCCTTTACGGAAAGTTGCCTTAAAAGATATTTTGCAAAATCCCCGCCAATATCTACATCAACCCAATTCTTGGGCGGGTCGGCAAACCTCTTTGCTAGCTGAGCGGGATACCCATGCCTTGGTCAGTGCCCAAGCCAGCTTTTTGCCTATTCCTCAAAAGGGCAAGGCTGAATTTAATCCGGTGCTGTTTAATTATCAGTCCTATACAGGCGATCCAGCCGTGTTGACGATTCTGGCCACACGGGAAGGCACTAGTATGACCGTGATTGATAACCAGCGCGATGCCTTTGCCGCTGGCCAAACCTGGGGGCAAAGGCTCTTCTTTAACCGCGATGGCGAACGAGCCAGTCTAACGGGTGAGCGTGCCAGTGATTTTGTGTCTAGTGGTGAGTCCTCACCTAGCAACAGCTCTGCTGAGATTGAGAAGCGGGGGTTGAATATGGTGTTGCTAATTCAAGTGCCGCTTAAACAAAAGCGCCCCATGCTAGAGATGGAAGCCGCAGACGCTGCGCCAGTTCCGTCCGCTGCTCCCAGTACCAAGGCTCGGAGTAGCGATGTGGAAGCGGCGGTAATCGGTCATGGTGAAGTAGAAGGTCCCTTTACTGAGATCGATAACCTAGCCATTGAGCGGGATCCCCAGTATCCGATTCGAGTCACGGTGCAATTTTATAAAGCCACCAGCAATGGTGAGGTTTCGTCAGCAGATATGAAACATATTCATGATCAAATTGCGCGAGTCTATGACGATGCAGACTATGTAGGCAGTTTAGTCGTTGAAGGAGAGACAGGTCGACCCACAGAGCACGACGGGCCTAAGCAAGAACCCCCCAATTGGTGGCAAGAATTTTGGAAACGTCACCGCTCCAATACCGGACAATCCCCAGAAGATGTTTGGGAACTGTTCAGTCGGCTCTTAGTCCAGATGTGGACAGTAAGTAGAACGTCTTAGTATGAGTTCAGGTTTCGGTAGTGCTAAACAAGTAGCAATGATTGTTGTCAAAAGGTTTATGCCGTCAGGCTTTGAACTTCTTTGGTACTACCAGTTCATCTAAAAAATTTGATGAATGACCTCGGCAAGTTTTGTGACGGTGCGATCGATATTTTGCAGTTTGTCTAAACCAAATAGCCCAATCCGAAAAGTTTGAAAATCTTTAGGCTCGTCACAGCGTAATGGTACTCCAGCCGCAATCTGTATCCCTAAATCCTTAAACCGTTGGCCTGTGTGAATCTCTTTGTCTGTGGTGTAGCTGACCACCACACTTGGAGCCTGAAATCCACTTGCAGCGACACTCTTGATGCCTTTATCCGTCAATAGCGATCGCACTTTATCCCCTAGTTCCTGTTGCTGTGTACAGGCTTGCTCAAATCCATAGGCTTTCATTTCCTGCATGACGTTCCGAAACACAGTGAGCGTATCCGTGGGCATCGTGGCGTGATAGGTATGCCCCCCCTGTTCATAGATTTCCATAATCTGTAGCCATTTCAGGAGATCGCAGGCAAAACTGCTATTGGTAGTCGATTCAATCCGCTCTCGAGCCAGGGCGCTGAAGAGAACCAAACCACTGCACGGGGAACTGCTCCAGCCTTTTTGCGGCGCACTGATTAAGATATCTACCCCACAGGCTTCCATATCCACCCAAATTGTGCCCGAGGCAATGCAATCTAAAACAAATAAGCCACCTACCGAGTGAACCGCATCTGCCACTGCACGAATATAGTCTTGGGGTAGGATCATGCCCGCAGCAGTTTCAACGTGAGGGGCAAAAACCAGGTCGGGCTTTTCTGTTTGGATTGTTGCAACCACGTCTGCGATCGCAGCAGGGGCAAAGGCGGTCTCTGCTTCCTCATCAACAGGACGAGCCTTTAAGACAATCGATCGAGCCGGGATATTTCCCATGTCTAAAATTTGGCTCCAACGGAAGCTAAACCAACCATTACGAATAACAAGGCAGGTTTTACCCGTGGCAAATTGTCGTGCTACTGCTTCCATGGCAAAGGTGCCACTCCCCGGGACAATGGCAACCCCTTGGGCATTGTAAGCCTGTTTGAGCATATGGGAAATGTCTTGCATTACCCGCTGAAATGACTGCGACATATGGTTGAGGGAGCGGTCTGTGTAAACCACTGAGTATTCTAAAAGTCCCTCAGGATCAATATTGGGAAGTAAACCTGGCATGTTCGCCTCTTACAATCTAGGAATTCAAAATCTGGCCTAAGCTACTTATAGGACAATTTTAGATCCCGTTTCTACTCACAGAAGGTACCAACAGCCCCTAATGTACAACATTAGCTAACTTGTCGGGGAATTTCAATTCGAAAGGTAGAACCCTCGCCGACCTGACTGGTGACGGTGATCTGACCTGACATCATCTCCACCAGAGTGCGCGTGATCGCCAGCCCTAGGCCAGTGCCGGGATGTTTACGGGTATTGGTTTGGTCTACTTGGCAGAAAGCTTCAAAGATAGAGGTTAGCTCTGCTGGCGGTATACCAATACCCGTATCGTCAATTGAAATCACTAATTGCTCTGGAGAGTTTTCTTTAACTTTCACCCATATTTGTCCAGCTTCGGTGAACTTAATGGCATTCGAAAGCAGGTTGGTTAGAATTTGCCGAACCCGTCCTGGGTCGTTGAACACAGTCGGATTCCCAAGGGAAAAGTGCATGGATAGGGTTAATTGCTTTTGGTCGGCAAGCGATCGCAACTCCTCCAGGGTAGCCGCAATCAGTTCAGCCAAGTTAAACCACTCAGGATTGAGGTCTAGACGACCTGCTTCAATCCGAGAGAAATCTAGAATTTCCGTGAGCATCTCTAGCAAGTGTTTGCCATTATTCAGAATCCGCTGCACCATTTCGGTTTGTTTGACACTCAGCGTGCCTTTGCTGGGGCGCAACAACATTTGCGAAAAACCAAGAATCGCGTTCAGTGGCGTTTTTAGCTCATGGGAAAGGGTCGCCAAAAAGCGCGATTTAATCTGTGCTGCCTCAATAAGCTGTAAGTTTTGAGCGTGAATCTGCTGACGCTGCTGCTCTAGTTCTTGGTTTTTTCGCAGGAGCAAATCATGGCTCTCTTGTAGGCGCTGAGTGGCCAGAGCCGTTTGTTGTTCTGCCTGGTAAACACGAATCGCATTGCGAAGCATCTGAGCCAGCCTACCCGGAGAAATTTTCGACTTGGCCAGATAGTCGCTAGCCCCTGCTTTCATCAGGTTGACTGCAATTTGTTCATCGCCTTGCCCCGTCAGCACTATCAACGGCGTTTGAATGCCCAATTCCCGAATCGCCTGTACCAGGGATAAACCATCCTGATCCGGGAGGCGATAGTCTAGAAAAATGCAGTCAAAAGACTTGGTTTTCAGGGTGGCTAAGGTTGCAGTAGCATCACAGGTTTCTGCACAATCCACCAGCACCCCAGCCGTCTTCAGTGCCCGACGCACAGCCATTCGGTCTACTTCGTCATCATCCACGACCAAGATTTTTAGGGAGTTTTCCATGCTTTACGCCTCCTAACCTGCCAAGGAGCTAGATGTCCGGTTTTCCCCCTTAGAGAGCGTTTGAAAAGTTGCCTAGACCTTACACTTGCCCCCCCTAGCCCCCCAATCTATAGCCCTGACGGGCATTCAAGAAAGGGGGGAAATTGCTTCAGTTTGCGGTTCTCTCCCCCCAGAATATAGCCTTTGGCATTCGAGAAAGAGGGGTCGGGGGGCTAACGCAGGGTTCCATGAGACTTTTCAAACAGCCCCTTAACCAAGAAGAATTAAGGAGGGTAGTGCAATGGTTTGGCTGCCAATCATCCCTTACATGGCAGCTTTGCAAGGGAAGATGGAGAAAGGTCGGAATCTGACAAGCCAAATTTGATACACAACCTAAATCATCTCGCACAAGGCCCAGTATTTGTTCAGAGTGGTCATCACTTCCACAAAAGTGCTAAAGGTCACGGGTTTCAGCAAATAGCCAGCAACATTTAAATTGTAGGTTTTGAGACGGTCTTGATCTTCATTGGAAGTAGTCAGAACGACAACCGGAGTTGCCTTGAGTTGTGGATCAGCTCGAAGGGCTTGCAAAAACTCAATGCCTCCCATTTTGGGCATATTCAGATCGAGGAGAACCAGACGGCGTTTTGATGGAATAGCTGGCAAGTTCCCTGCTTCGCCTCGGAGCATGTCCAACGCTTCCAGTCCATTGGTGGCCACGTATAAAGGATTGGTGATATTGCCTTTCTTAAAGGCTCGTCGGACATTCATCACATCGACTTCGTCATCTTCGACAAGCAAAATATTAATCATTCGATCTTCCATCCCTGTCCTTGCCCTTCTATACCCCTGTTCCCACAACAGTAGCTAGGCCCTTCTATAACTCTGTTGTTAACAATAGCTACAGGTAACCCTTATACGCCATCATGAATTTTAACTTCATCCTAGAAATCCGTCAGGATAAATTTGGAGGGTAATCCAAATCTATAAAACCTATTTTGAGGCGGTTTTGATACGTTAAAAATCCTCAAAACAGTCTTGACAGACCACTCGTATCCTACTTAAGAAAGCTTAAGGATGAGTGTCTGTCAAAAGATAGATCTACCGAGGGGATGACTCGGTCAAAAGGCAGATTTTGGCCAAGTGAAGTAGAAAGTTGTACCTTGGCCTTGCTCAGAGTCCAGTCGAATCGTGCCTCCTTCGGTTTCGATAATTTTTTTGACAATTGCTAAGCCTATACCAGTGCTTTCCAGTGTATCCCTGGCTTCTAGGGTTTGAAAGATGACAAAGATCTTCTCGTGATAGCGCGGATCAATACCGTGGCCATCATCGCTGACAGCAAACTCATATCGAGATCCCTGATCCTGGACGGCAATCTGGACGCTGCCCTCTGGGTGGGGATGGTGTTTGATGGTATTGTCAATCAAATTACTAAAGACTTGCTTTAACAGAAGTTTTCGGGTTATCAGTGTGGGCATGTCTGGCTCAATGACCACCTTAAACGAGGAAGGTGGAGAGAGGGTATCGATCACTTCTGTCAATAAAGTCCGCACATCGACGGATTCTGTAGATATTTGCGCTCGACCCACCCGCGAGTATTCCAGCAGGCCGTTAATCAGCGCATCCATTCGCTGTACCCGTGCCCGCAGCAGGTGCATTTGCTGTTGATTTCGGTGGACAGTCGGTCATTGAGATCTTCTTCAATCCATTCCGAGAGGTTGGCGATCGCCCGCAAAGGCGCTTTCAAATCATGGGAGGCCACATAAGCAAATTGATCCAATTCCCGATTGCGATCTTTCAGCATGGTATTGGTTGCCGATAGAACCAAGTTCAGTTGCTCAAGCTGATCGGCATGGGCTTGCAGTTTAGCCTCTGCCTGTTGGCGCTCTGTAATATCTCGAATAATGATAATCATTTGCTGGCTATCTAGATCAAACTGGCTCACAGAGAGTTCAATCGGGAATGGTTCTTTGCTTTTACGACATCCCAGGGTTTGCCATTGTTGTCCAACATTGAGTAAATGAGCTGCCGTCTGGTCTGGATCTTGATCACAGTCACCTGTGAACGGATCGGCCAGCAAAATGGAAATGTTTTGACCGATGACCTCGGTGAGTTGATAGCCAAACATGGTCTCAGCTGCTGCGTTAAAGGTTTCGATTTGGCCTTTGCCATCTAGAATGACCACACCATCAATCACATTGGCCACAACTGCCTGGAATAATCTTCTGCTCTCGCGCAGCGTCTGTTCGCGCTCCCGCAAATTACGCTCCAGTTGGTAAAACAAACTGAGAGCCACGACCAACCCTAGCGCACTGACGCTAGCTGCAAGCCAGAGAGCCAGCTCGTTCATGCTTCGTTGTTGCTCTAAGCGATATCTGTGAGCTTGCAGGAGACGCTGTTCAGCACCGTCAAACTCCGCCAGCTTCAGCCGCAGGGCATCCATTTCATTTTTACCTTGGTCGATAAGCTGCTTCAGACGACTCGTCGGCAAGATGTTTGAGTCTGAACGGTTGACTTGGCTGACGAGATCTGAAAGGGTCGTCAGTCGATTCAGGCTGAGCTGCTCTATGGCTTCGATCTGCTGCCTTTGAGAGGGGTTCTCCACCACCAACTGCTTGAGCTGCTTGAAGTTCTCAGGAAGAGTGTTTTGAGCTAGGTGATAGGGTTCTAAAAATTGATCTCGACGGGTCAGTGCGTAGCCCCGCACCCCTGTTTCGGCATTCAGTAGCCCCAGGAGTATCTGTTTACTTGCCAGTAGTACCTGGTCAGTATGATTAACCCACTTTTGCGATTCATCAATGCTAGACCGGAGCCAACTAAATGCTCCCAAGGATCCCAATAAGCAGAGCATGGGTATCGCCACAACGAGAGATCCCTGTCGGCGAACTGAGAGGTTTGTCCAGGGAGCGATGAGGTTGGGAAATCGGTAGAGTTTTGGCATTTTTAACCCCCCGCCATCCCTGCTTGGTGAGGACAGGGCTGGTCTATCGACCAGAAAAAAATCTTGAAGCCCGCATTTCCACGTTTTACCTTAAACAAACTGCTGCTTAAATTCAATACAAACATAGGATTCCAAGATTTTTCTTTTTCCAATCAATCAGCCCTGTTCCGAGGAGGGGATGGGATATACGCACCCGGCGGAAAACTACTCTTACTTTCTAGCATCAGATCGATTCGACCTCACTCAGTTGCTGCAAATACTCCTCTCTTTTCTCCTGCCAATCTGGCGTGATCCGAAAACTGCGATTGTTTTGCTCCTTAAGGATTCCTAAGTCCACCAACCGACTCAGGGACTGTTTCAGTTTTTCATTGCTATGAGGCAACCGACCCTCTTTTTTCGCCAGCCGCACATAAAAGAACAGAGACATGAATCGACCATAGGAGTTGTGCTCTGGATCTGTTTCTTGTAAGGCTTGTTTAACCTGATCTAGGATAATGTGCCATTGTTCCCGCGTTAGGGGTTCAAATTCTTGGGAGCTGAACTCCGATTCTGCTTCTGGATCTTCGTCGGGTAAAAAGAGTTCTTTGAAGCCCTCTAGAGTCCTAATTTGGATTTTGCCCGCTGCGGCGACGGCATCGACAAAGGCACTAAAGTTGGCAAAGGGCGGTTGACCCGATTTGTGAATCGAAGCCACCCCTTGATAGGCATAGTGAACATCGGCTCGCATCAGGCGGTCAATGGCTCCAAATCGAGTACTTTTGCCTTGCACCCGTGCCAAATTAATGGCTGCCAACAGACAAGCCACGGCATCCTCATAGCTAATCCGGGTAGAGAGTTGGGGTTGGCTGGGCGAGAGTTCTTCTGTTTCGCTGGCATCCAGTTTTTCTAAATCAATAAATTCATCGGCACTCAGCAAGAGCTGGCTGCTGGCCACCTCCGCTCGACCGATTAAGGTCACCCGTTTTTCCAAGGTTTTCAAGGCATTGACTAAGGGCACAAAGTCGCGATCGCCCGTGACAATAATAAATTGCTGCACCTGGGGATATTGGTAAGCTGTATTCAAGCAATCGACAGTGAGCTTGACATCTACGCTATTTTCTTTGCCCGTTGAAACATGGATCGGCTCAAACCCCAGACTATACAAGGCTCGCACCAAGGACTCCTTCTCGCGTCGCCAGTTGGCGTAGACAATTTTCAGGCGCGGATGTCCCTGAGATTGCGAATATTCCACCAGAGATTCTGCCAAAGGAGCCTGAATGCCTTGAGCGGCAATTTTGACATTTTCGTAATCCCAGAAAACGGCGACTTCTTTATGGACGGTGGCGGCGGCAGGGGGGTCGTCTCGTGCGTGCCTGTGGGGGTGCATGCGGGCTCGGATCTCAAGGGCTTTGTCAGCAAACGAAACAGT
>JAAUOM010000059.1 GCA_012034865.1 Acaryochloris sp. CRU_2_0
CAACAAAGCCATATGCGATCCGTGTTTTCTCAAAGCACCAATTCTATCACAACTAGAAATTAGGTTTGCAGATTTAAGGCATCCCACAAACCTATCCTGACCAACGACTATGCTCCACCCTCTGCTAATCGACGGATTGGCTGGTCACCTCAATGGCCTGGACATCAATGGTACCCGGTTCCGCAGGGCGTTGAAAACTGGATTTTTCCACTGACACCGTTTGGGCACAGAAGGGACAAGTGGTTTGAGTATTGTTCAACCCCGTCAACGGGTTACCACAGGCTGGACAAGCTCCTTTCACCAAATTTTGCCCCAGCCACCAGCGAAACCCAACAAACAACAGAATGGGGGTGAGCAAAATTAGGGCAGTCATGATCAATAAGGATTTCACCAGCCAACCCAAGCCAATAAATCCTAAAAGCGAAACAATAGCAAAAAAGGTCAGCCAAGAGCGCACCGTTGACAAGTTAACCAACAAACGCTGGGATTGATTCAGATTCACTGTAGGTCTCCTCAGCTTAAACTAGTGCCGCTACGCGGAAGTAAAAAGATAAAAGGCAAAAACCTCGAACCCTACTCTTTTTTAGGAGTATTAAAGGGTTGCGGAATTCATACTGCAATGTAGTAGGGCTGCATTTACTCTCATCTTAATCGGTTACCCCCATCGTAGTGAGATAGATCATTAAACGCAATGGACTACCCTTAGAGAGCAGCATAATTTTCTAGAATGCAATGAGTTTTTCTATTCTGTTATAGAACATGGGCAATCTTTTCAGTCAGGTTGGACAACTCCTGAAACGCTCAGCGCCTTGGACTCTGGCGATGAGTCTCAGCACATTGCTCGTCTTGGGTTTGGCAGAGTTATTCCTTAAGCCTCAACCAGACCCAGCTCGTAAAACTTCGTCATCACAGGTCACACCTCTACCTGCTACTCTCGCTGCTTTGCGCGCGCTCCCTCCTCAACAGCGGCTGGCTCAATTGCAACAGTTCGCTCAACACAGCTCAACCCAAGGGCAAAATCAAGCGAGGTATCTGTTGGCTGCCGATTTGATCGAGCTTAAACAAGGGGAAGCAGCGCTGCGTTGGTTAGAGGGCTTAGAACAACGCTATCCTCTCCTGGCTGCCTCAATTGCTGTGTTGCAAGCTCAAGCCCAAGAGCTTATGGGTCAAACGGAGCTAGCCGAAACCACCTGGAAGCGCATTCTCAAACAGTATCCTCAAGATCCAGCAATGGCAGAAGCCCTGTTTGTCCTGGGCCAGAGCCAGCCTCAACTCTGGCAGGAAGCGATTAGCCAATTTCCAGCTCACCCCCGCACTGTGGAGATTGCCGTTAAGCTGCTACAGAAAAATCCTCAACAACGCAATCTATTGTTGTTAATTGCTGAACATGGATTGTATTTGCCTAATTACACAGACTATCTAGATCAGCTCACCCGCAAGTTCAAATCCCAACTGCACCCCCCAGAATGGCAAATTATTGCTTTTGGCTACTGGGAAAAACAAGCCTATAAAGAAGGTGCTCTTGCGTATGCCCAAGCACCCCGGACGTCCCAAACCGCTTATCGGGCAGCACGGGGATTAGAACTAGCAGGGGAGAAAAATAAGGCGATCGCAGCCTATCAAAACATGATTGCCGCCTATCCCCAAGCCCAGGAGACACCTGTGGCTCTCACTAAGTTGGCTGGCTTAGAAACGGATCTAGGTGCTGCCTTAGCCTACCTGGATCAAGCCCTAAAACTGAGTCGCAGCCAACAGCCTGAAGTAGCAGGCCAAGCCCTCTTCGAGCGCATCCAGCGGTTACAGAAAGCCCAACAATCCACGCCCGCCCAACAGGCTCAAAACACTCTCTTGCAAACCTTCTCGTCCACGGAGGCGGCTGCCACTTTGCGTTGGCAACTGGTGGAGGAGTACCGTCAACAAGGGAATTTGGCGGTAGCGCGTCAACTTGCATTGCAACTTCAGGATCAAAATCCTCAAAGTCCGTTGGCTCCCGCAGCCATTTTTTGGGCGGGTAAATGGGCGCAAAACATCGGCAAATCCCAAGAGACGCAAACGGCCTTTCAAACCCTGTGGCGATCCTACCCAGATTCCTACTATGCTTGGCGAGCGGCTGTTCTGTCTGGTTGGGATGTGGGAGATTTCACCGATGTGCGATCGCTGCAACCTCAAATCCAAAGACCACTGGAGCAATTGCCTTTAGCGGCAGGTTCGCCTGCTTTGCAAGAGTTGTATCAACTGGGTCAAACCCAAGCGGCTTGGGAACGCTGGCAATGGGAATTTCGCAACCGCCAACAACCGAGTTTGTCAGAACAACTCACGGATGGGTTATTGCGAATCGGTGTGCGCGACTACTTAGATGGTATTTTTATGTTGACGAACCTAGAGACTCGCGCCCAAGAAGAATCCGATCCGCAGCAGTTGTATCAACAGTGGCAGAAACATCCGGGTTATGAGCAAGCCCTATTCCCGTTGGCCTATTTGACGCCCGTTCGCCAATGGGCCAGACAACGCAACCTCAATCCCTTGTTAGTGATGAGTTTAATCCGGCAAGAGTCGAGATTCCAACCGCAAGTTCGCTCCGTGGCTGGGGCTGTAGGCTTGATGCAAGTGCTACCAGAAACGGCAGAGTGGGTGAGCCAAAGAATTGGCCTTAAAACTTACCAAATTGATGGGGTCGAAGACAATATCAACTTGGGGACTGGGTATCTAGACTATACTCACCAAACCTACAACAACAATTCCTTGCTGGCGATCGCAAGTTACAATGCTGGACCGGGTAATGTAGACGAATGGGTGAAAACCATGCCGAACAACGACGCAGATGCTTTTGTGGAAAATATTCCCTTCCCGGAAACAAAAAACTACATCAAATCGGTCTTAGGCAATTACTGGAATTATTTGAGACTTTACAATCCCCAAGTCAAACAATTGTTTCAGACCTACTCCCAACTCTAAAACAACCAATAAAAAGCTTTACAAGGGCTAGGCTCAAGTCCCAGCCCTTGTAAAGCTTTTCTATACCAGTTAGCTATGCAGCAAGCTAGTTGCGCAAGGGAAGATAGCCACGCATCCCTGCCCTAGGGCGACTGCGATCGTTATCCTGCTGACTAGCAGATAACCGGGAATGAGAGACTTGCCGTGCCCATACCACTAAATCATGGCTATCAACTTGGAGGGTTCCCCCCAAGATTTTGATCACTAACTGACCGTTCACACACTCCATCCCTCGTAGAGCATGCCATTTCTGGCGCTGGCTGGCCGAACCCTGCCCCCAAACCATCAGGTCTAAGGAAATTCCAGAACGGACGCTATAGCCTCGACCCCAGCACACTCGCCATAACTCTTTAGCTGTTGTACAGTGCATTTCATGGTTTTCGGAAGGAGCACAGTAGCGATAAACGTAACAGTCACTTTGCTCGTTTTTGGCCAAAGGATAAAAGCTTTGAGCCGTCATGGCATTGTGCAAAACCCCCCAATAGGCCGAAATCGGACGAATTTTGGCTGAAATAGGAGCTTGAGCCAAATTTGCAGTCGAAATCAAGCCTTCTTTGTTATCAATAAGCTGCATACTGCCGAACAAAGGCTCGGTGCGCAAATTGGCATTGGATAACAATACTGGACGTCCTTGCACGAACCCTTCAACAAAGGTGTGGATCAGCTCACTATCCGTCAGCAAAGCCTCAGAGTGATGAGAAGGCATGGTTAAATTGGGATGGGTTAGAACCATGATAGCGTTTTACCTGCTGTTGAGTCAGTTGCAGCGAATTTAATGATGAACATGTTGTCCAAAAAACCACCTCGATCGGTGGATACCCCCAGCAGAGATTCCAATATAACACCGCAATTTTAAAACCGCACTATACAGATTTTTTAGGTTTGTAAAAATACTGGAGAAATAACTTAAGAAATAATTGTTAGCGAAATTTGATGTAGCGACCAACTCTCCCCACAAATCCATTTATTCTGAAGATCAGTTCCTCAAAGCTTGTCATCACTCTTGATGATGGCATTCCCTCAAGGTAGCGATTGTTGCTATGGCGGGCTGCGGCTTAACGTCTTCTTTACCTGTACACCGCAAACTGAAACTCAAGACGGCTGACTTGACTTCCCTATCGGCCTTATCCCTTATCCAATCCAGCCATCCAAGAAACAATGGGCACAGATACCGTTCGAATTTATACGTTAGCAAGAGAGCTTCAACTGAGTTCACAAGAACTTTTAGCCCTGAGTCAAGGGTTGGCGATCGCGGCCACCAGTCCCAGCAGTTCTGTCACCCAAACTGAGGCCAATCGCTTAAAAGCCGCTGTTACCAAGACGAGTCCGCCCTCCTCCCCGCTTGAGGGCAAACCTGTCCTCAATTCCCAGCCTTTGTCAGGCACTGAAATTGATTTACGAGATCCAACCTACTATTTCAATCGTGAAATTAGCTGGTTGCGCTTTAATCAACGGGTTTTACATGAAGCCTTTGATCCGCGCACCCCTTTACTTGATCGTCTCAAGTTCATGGCGATTTACACCTCCAACTTAGACGAATATTTTATGGTTCGCGTCTCTGGACTCAAACAGCAAATTGCGGCGCAAGTGACCCAATTGTCTTTGGATGGGTTAACGCCCCAAGCTCAACTCGAAGCCATTCATAGAGAGCTAAAACCGGAAATTAAACAGCAACACCAGTATTTCACTGAGTGTCTGAGTCCACAGTTAACTGAGGCCAATATTTGTCTGTTAGACTATCCGCAGCTCAACCCCCAGCAAACGGCCTTTTTACATCAATATTTTCTCGATCAAATCTTTCCGGTCTTAACCCCATTAGCCGTTGATCCAGGTCATCCTTTTCCCTATATTTCCAATCTCAGTCTGAACTTGGCGGTGTTGGTTCAGGATAGCCAAACGGGCGATCGGCATTTTGCCCGAGTAAAGGTGCCCAGTATGCTGCCTCGATTTATTGAGTTACCCGAAAACATTGGAGATTGTGCGGTTTGTCGTTGGAGTGGGGTGCCCATTGAACAAGTCATTGCCCACAATTTGGAATTTTTATTTCCGGGGATGACGATTCAAGCGTGTTACCCGTTTCGGATTACTCGCAATGCCGATATAGAGCTAGAAGAAGATGAAGCAGACGATCTACTCCTGGCGATTGAAGAAGAATTACGCAAACGTCGCTTCGGCTCAGTGGTGCGGATGGAGATCCAAGGGGGGACACCGGAATTTATCTGCCATACCCTGATGCGGGAGCTGGAGCTGGAGGAAAGTGATGTGTATGCCATTGAGGGACTGCTGGGTTTGAATGATCTGATGGGCATTGCCAGTTTACCGTTTCCTCATTTACAGCAGGTGTCTTGGACCCCCGTTATCCCTCCTCGTTTACGCAAAGTAGAGCAGCTAGAGGTGCCTCTGTCCCAGGTGAATGGACTGGCCAATGCCGAAAAAAATCTCAAAGAACAGGCACCGGATATGTTTTCGATTATTCGGGGTGGAGATTTGTTAGTGCATCATCCCTACGATTCCTTTACAGCCACTGTCCAACGCTTTATTACCCAGGCAGCTCATGATCCCAATGTGTTGACCATTAAAATGACCCTGTATCGAACGTCGGGGGATTCGGATATTGTCGGCTCTTCCATTGTCAGCAGTTTGATTGCGGCAGCGGAAAATGGCAAGCAAGTCGTGGCGCTGGTGGAACTCAAGGCCCGTTTCGATGAAGAGAATAATATTGTTTGGGCACGCAAACTCGAAAAGGTGGGGGTGCATGTGGTCTACGGTTTAGTGGGCTTAAAAACCCACACCAAGATTGCCTTGGTAGTCAGACGCGAAGGCAAACAGATTCGTCGGTATGTGCATATTGGCACTGGCAACTATAATCCCAAGACGGCTCGCCTGTATACGGATTTGGGGCTGCTGAGTTGCCGGGATGAATTGGGGGCTGATCTGACGGATTTGTTTAACTATCTGACGGGGTTTTCTCGTCACCAGAGCTATCGTAAACTGTTGGTGGCACCCGTGAATTTGCGCGATCGCATGTTGGAGTTGATCGAACGGGAAATGGATCACCAGCGCCAGGGTAATTCAGGTCGGATCATCGCCAAGATGAATTCCCTAGTGGATTTTAAAATTATGCGATCGCTGTATCGAGCGTCTCAAGTAGGCGTCAAAATTGATCTGATCATTCGCGGAATTTGCAGCTTAAAGCCAGGTCTAGAAGATGTCAGCAAAAATATTCGCGTGATCAGTATCATCGGTCAGTTTTTGGAGCACGATCGCATTTTCTATTTCCACAATCAGGGGCAACCGACGGTGCTAATCGGCAGTGCCGACTGGCGGCAACGCAATCTAGATCGGCGGGTCGAAGCTGTTGTTCCCATTGAAGATCCAGCCCTGGTGGTGGAACTGCGGGAACTCCTAGAGATTATGCTGACCGATAATCGCCAAGTCTGGGATTTGCAGCCCGATGGTCAATATGTGCAACGTCATCCGGCTCCAGATGAGCCGGAACGCTCTACCCATCAGCGTTTAATGCAGCGGGCCATTCAACAGGTTCAAAGTCTGGCTCCTTCGTCTTGAAGAATCCTAGAACAAACAGGGGAAGAAAAACTAGTCTTGCTACACGGAGGTAAAAAGGCAACTGGTAAAAACCTTGCATAGTCTTTTTGGGAGTGTTGAATGGTTGTGGTAAATGCAGCAATGGACTAAGCAAAAACAAGTATTGGTTTTAGGAGGGACGAGGGAGGCAACACCACTAGCAGCTCAAGCTGCTGATATTCCGGGAGTAAAAGTCATCACCGCTTTAGCAGGCCGAACCCGTCAACCGATGATGCCATCTGTCAACACAAGAATAGGCAGTTTCGGTGGGATTGCAGGACTCACCCATTACCTGCGAGAACAGGAGATTAATGTACTCATTGATGCCACTCATCCGTTTGCCGCTCAAATTTCCTTGAATGCGATCGCTGCGGCTACTGCGGTTGGGATTCCTCACTTAATGTTGATTCGTCCGGCTTGGCAGCGAACAGCGGACGATCACTGGATTGAAGTCGAAAATAATGCAGCAGCAGCGGCAGTACTCCCCAGTATTGCCCAGCGAATCTTGCTAACGATTGGTCGGCAGGAACTTGCTACCTTTGCGTACCTCCAAGATCTCTGGTTCTTAATGCGGATGATTGATTCACCACCAGCGGATGCGAGGATACCCCCCGGAAAACTCCTGCGAGAACGTGGGCCGTTTTCCTTGGATCACGAGCGATCGCTCTTGCAAGTCTATGAAATTGATGCGATCGTCAGCAAAAACAGTGGCGGAGAGGCCACCTATGCCAAAATTATTGCCGCACGAGAATTACAAATTCCCGTCGTCATGGTGCAACGTCCATCCATTCCATGCGGAAATAAAGTTGCAGATATAGAAAGTGCCCTATCGTGGCTCAAAAAAACGATCGCCTTCAAGCCGAACTAACGTAACGGAGATCGCGCTACGAAGCTCCACAACAAGCTGAAGCACAAAACCGCCAAGCGCCCTTATTTCTCCTGCACCATTTGATGGGATTGACGGTAATGACCACTGAGTACCGCAACATGAGCTACGACCCGCTCTCCGTAACCACTGCCATTAATGATCCCTTCGTCCCACGACCGTGTCTATGCACTACAGTGCTCACACTCTAGACAATGAAATCGATGCTCATCCACTTGGGGGGGCACTTTGGGTATCTCGACAATCTGTACCCGATAGGGGGCGCTATCCTCCCCGTTTAACGATTCTCCACACTGAATACAAGTCTCAGGATAATAATCCTGTACACTCTGGCATTGCTCTGGTGGATATAACGGGCGCTGATGTCCCTGATGACCAGGTTGGCCTCCAGGTTTCTTTAAGCCTTTTTGCTTCGCTTTTGCCTTGAACCCTTTTCCCAAATCTTGCGATGGGGGTTTAGATGAATTCTGACTGTTCTGCATCAGTTGCTCTTTGAGTAACTGATACTCTGCTTTTAGGGCTGCGTGTTCCTGTTCTAACACTGCAATCCGACTGCTTAATTGCTCAATCTTCTCAATCAAATTCGCAATCAGCCGCTTCACGCTCTCTGGAGTCTTTTCCCAATCTCCTTGGCTGATTTCGGTGATTGAGTCTGGTACTTTCTTTCCCATCCTCTTACCCTAGCAGTACCTCGCTGTTTTCTCAATTCCCTCAATTAGACTCCCTGAAAGATTGCCCGGAATGGGAGCTGTCAGAGTTTCCGGAATTCACAGCTGTTGCCGTTCCTCGATTCGGCCAAATGCTTTGTTCATCTCTGTACCTCTTCAGCTTTCCTCTAGCTTGAATCAGCCTTTATTTCTTCCAGGTTATGTACATGAATTCTTTCTATTTTTCAGGGTACCTATTAATAAGTATTTATACAGCAATCGGACGCTACCAACAAAATCCTCGATCACTTAAGAGCTAGATAATATTTTCTAAATCAAAACTTATTGAGTTCTTAAACTAAGTTTTACCTTGGGCAGATTTAAGCAAGAAAATCACAGCTATACTGTGAAAGAATGAGAGAAGATTTGAAAAGACTCATCCATTTCTGAACTAGCCCCCACTTCCCAGAATTGGGAGGAACTGGAACTAATTTCAGCTTTTCTCCTTCCAGAATATAGCTTTTGGCATTCAAGAAAGGGGGGGCGAGGGCAAGTGTAATGTCTACGATATTTTTCAAGTCATCTCTGAGGGCTTGACTTACCGAATAAGAATTAAAGGTTTATACAAAAAGAGTTTTAGCAACTTAAAAACAAGTCGAGTTCTTAGCCATTGGTACTATGAAATTTAGAGTTGTGAGATTAATATCTTCTAATCAAGAAGTCAATGAAATGCTTTTTAAATTAACTGAAATTTTATTTGCTTCTAGTTTAATAAAAGCCACCCAAAACCACATTCCTCAGGAGGATTGGGTAATTTTTCTGAGAACCATTACTCCCAATTAATATGTGGCAAATTGTAACCAGCATTCTATGGACTGCCCTAGGACTATTTTCCTGTCGATTCATTCCCAGCCACTTTCCGAAGCTCTTAGGCCGCATTCTTTATTGGGTTGGTGTGCCTTTACAGATTTTGGCACTGGCTCGTCAATCTGACTTTACACAATTGCTTTGGTGTCCTCCGCTAACGACGATCCTCGTCTTGATTTTGGGGTTAGGACTAGCCCTCCTCTCTCTCTCAGGTTTGAAGCGACTCAGTCATTATTGGATAAGCACTCTCAGACGCAGAAGTAGATGCAAAAGAATTACGGGAAAGACTATTGATCAGTCTCCATCTTGGATTCCTTGGTTATCTCAAGTCTTCGCGCTGATTCGCACAGTTTTGCCGGTTCAGCGATCCGCGCAGGGAAGTTTTGTGTTGGCCTCTATGCTGGGCAATACAGGCTATGTCGGTCTAGCGATCGCACCTACATTAGTGAATCATGTTTATCTCAGTTGGATCGTCATTTATGGCGTTGTTCACAACCTACTCGGTAGCTATGGATTAGGTGTTATTCTAGCCCATCGTTTTGGTTGTTCACACTCAGGGAAGAATTGGTTAGAACACTTGCAAATCATACTTTGTGTTCCAGCACTTTGGGCTTTTGCATTGGGTTGGCTGAGCCGTTCATTGACCTTTCCGGCTCAGCTTGAGGCAGGATTGCAAATTTCCTTATGGTTTGTGATTCCCAGCGCTTTTTTGTTGATAGGAATGCAGCTTGCCAAACTCAAAGGTCTTGAGAGCCTACAAGTTGCGCTAGTGCCTGTTGCCATCAAAATGCTGGTGCTGCCAGGGCTAACTGGACTAGGACTCACCTTGTTTGGTATTTCAGGAGATGCCCGTCTTGCTTTGGTTCTGATGTCAGGAATGCCCACAGCCTTTGCCAATCTGATCCTTGCTGAGGAATACAATCTTGATTCTCAACTCGCGGCCAGCAGTATTTTGATCAGTACCCTAGGATTTCCTATGATGATTCCCCTTTGGTTGACGGTTTTCCACTAGCCTCGGTGGATGGAGGAAGTATAGGCTTAAAATCATAGCCTGTGCCTGATTCATTCCCAGGCTGAACCCTCACTAACATCCCTAGCTGATTGCGATCGCCTGAGGGTAAGAACTGAACATCTCCAGTTGCGCCATGAGCCAAAAATCCAGAGTTAGACAGAGCCTTTTGCAATTGATCACGACTTAATCCTGAATTTAAGGCTACAGCAATGACTTTAGTAGCATCGTAAGACATAGCAGTCCGCCAACTTCCAGAACCACCCCAAAGTTTCTTAGCATTGGCTGAGAATGCGTTACCTTTCATTGCCGTCGGGTGCCAGGAGACAGCCATGACCATATTATTGGCATCTGCCTGCCCCTGCTGTAACGTCTCGAAAGTGTACATCGTATGGCTCCCTAACAAGGTCAGTCGCCCATGATTGGCTCGGATCACCTCAGCAGCGCTCTGAATCCTATTGACGGAAGGTAAAAGCAATAAAGCATCCGCACCATCACTGATAGCTTGAGATGGAATGTCACTGGGGCTAAAACTGGCAGAAGAGAAGTCACAGGTTGTATGGGTCACCCGCCCACCATTTTGAAAGGTTGCTGCGATAAAATCTTCTTTGAAAGACTCACTTGCCTTTGCCTTTGAGTCAGTACAAATTGCAATTTTCTTTTTATGGAGTGATTTAACCACGTATTGTGAGAGGGTATCTGCAATCACTCTACTACTCGGTGTTGTCCGAAAAATATAATTCCCAATACTCGTCAGATTATTCGCAACACTTGTGGGAGAGATCATCACGACACCAGACTGCTGATAAATCGGAGCAGCAGCAAAGGTTGCGTCACTGGAGTTGTGACCAATAACAGCTAAAATCTTAGGATCTTTAACCAATTCTTTGGCAATCTGCGTGGCAACTTCTGGATCGTTATCATCATTTGCAATTTCCACTTGTATGAGTTTTCCCTGAATAGGGCGGCTATGATTCACTTCATATTGAAGCTGAGCCACACCTCGGAGAATCTCTTTAGCAACATTCAGGTTACCCCCTATGGGAACAGTAACAGCAACTTTAAGGGTATTGCCGCCCATTTGAGCCGTGGCATTGTTTAAGTAAATCCAAGTTTCAGGATCATTTCGATGCAGTTGTAAGGAATCATTGAATTTTGCGATCGCTTCAGTAAACTTACCAGCCTTAAAAAATTGAACACCCGCCTGCTTATCTGGATTATTGTCCGCTGTTATGAGAACCCTGTCACCCAGACTTATCCGTGCAGGAAGGTTGTATGAGACATTTTTTTGACTGCCTGCTCTTGAGGACTGTCCTTGATAGCTATTGAGCCAAAAAATAAGTGGGCCAATCAATCCGAAGATAGTAATAGACGAAGCGATGATAGTAGTCTTTGATCTGGTCGTTGTCATAGTTCTAAATCAGTTCAAGAGAATTGTAGTTTGCAAGTGAGTTACAACATAAACTTGGAAAGGCTAGCCTTTTAAAAATCAAGTACCTAGGGTAGAATTATCTACCCTTAGAACCTGTTTGAGAAGTTTTGGTCAGCCTTCTCTGGCAAGGATTTTACGGTAAATGACAAAAATGGCTGGAAGTCTCTTCTCACAAGGCTCTTGACTGACTTTTCCAACAGGCTCCCAAGTCGATTTGGAGCAGTCATGTCAATACTGCATTTACCTATTCAATTTATTCAGAATACTAACCTTACCACTTGAAACTTAGAAATAACAAGCGTGTTTCACAGGATTTGGCAAGTTACGACGAGAGAAAAATAAAAGGCTCGATTTACAAGGCTTTTATCAAAATGTACTGTAGCAATTCTTCGTCTATATAGGGTATTAACGGTAGTCTAAGAGGATTGTCGGAAAATATAGATTGCTAGATTATTGACCCTCCAAATCCCTTGAGTTTTCCTTAAAAAGAGATTTAGCTGGGCTAGAAAATATTGACGCAACCTCATGAGTTAGGCTTTTCAGTAACAATCTTCCAACTCACTGCACTAACACTTACTTCCGATTTCAATCGTTCAACAGTCTGTTCAAAAAGATCATCATTGCGTTCAACAGTAATGAAATCTACAACTATCGCTGAGTTTTTCGAATCATCTGAGCCTTTAACTTTGTGGCTTTTGTAGGCTGCTAGCATTAATGCATTCTCATTAATGGTATCTAACAGTAGTTCACTAACGCGAGATTCCTGTTCGCTGGGGCTGATGACACGAAAGCGATAGCGAATTTCCAGTTTCTTGTCGGATATGGGTTGAACCTTAATTTTGTCAACCACTGGACGCAAAAACAAGTTGACCGCAACAACAGCTAGAGAGCTAAGATAGGCATGTGTCAAAAGCCCTGATCCTACTAATGTTCCAACTGCGGCTGCACACCAAAGCGTTGCGGCAGTATTGAGTCCTTTAACACTAGTGCCTTCTCTGAGGATGACACCACCCCCCAGGAAACCAATACCGGAAACCACCTGAGCCGCCACACGAGTTGGACTGGAATCCCCTGGTGTCATCGCAGACATCATGACAAACATGGCAGATCCAAGACAAACTAAAACATTAGTTTTGAGAACCGCTTTAGTTTGTCCCCACTGTCTTTCAATACCAATGGCTCCACCTAAGACAAACGCTATTCCTAGGCGAACGCCAAAGTCTATCCCTGTAATCACGGGTTGTTTCTAGCCTCTTTTTTGATCTCAAGCCTTAATTGCTGAGTCTTAAAAAACTCAGAGGGAACTGCTGATTGACAGAACGGCTTTGCAGTACTTAATAATTTTCGTGCAAAGATGGCATTAGAAGGTTAAGAATACACTAAGAAAAACTAGTCCAGGCTATGTCCATGAATTCTTGACTGTTTCTCGGGTGCCCGTACTTTTGTGAATTTGAGCTTTCGCAGCCACACTTGACTCTATCCTTATCCTTAAGAATAGGCGGATTCCAGAGTTCTCGATTTAACATCACACTGCTATAGCCATTCGTAAGTAGGTTATGAACAAGGGGGCAATCCCTGCAACCGATTCAGGACTTGAAAAGGATCGCTATATATCACTAAAGTCTGTAATCTCATAGACCTGTCGCAAGTTGACTGGAAGTAACCCGAAATGATGGATGAACGGTTTACCGTAGAGGTAATTTCCCAAACCCCCAATCCCCAGCAAATTACCTATGCAGCCATGCATCAAGATTATGCTGAAGCCTTTGTCTGGGCGGATCGCGATCAGTGGCCCGATGAACAAAAATGTGGTGAATTGATAGTCAAGAATCTTCTGCAAGGCAATCGCGGTCATTATGGTCCGCTGGAACACCCGCAAATTGTGCTGAATTTTGGCTATTTTCCCCACAGCACCATGCAGCAAATGCGTACACATCGGAATGTGAGCTTTGATGTACAGTGTCTAGCTGCTGATACAGAAATTACCTTTGTAGATGCCAAAGGCAGAACCAATCGCACACTCAAGAAAACAATAGGTCAACTTTACGAACTCTGGACCAATGGGGAAACAGCCCTTCGTGAACGACGCATTCGGGGTAGAAATGGAGAAGCACCTGGAATGTATCATCGAGATTGCCAAAAGCGACTGCAAAAAATGCGGTTGCGGGTTTTAAACGAAGATACCGGGCGATTTGAGATTGGGCATATCAAAGATGTGATTTGCAGTGGCATACAGCCTGTTTATCGCCTGACATTAGCAAATGGTAAAACCTTAGACTGTACAGTCAATCATCGCCTTTATACAGCCTTGGGATGGCAAACAATGGGAGAAGCCGTTGGACTGATCACAGATGCAAAAGGAGAAGTGACAAAGCTCACCAAGGAATGTGAACTGATGTGTAACGGCCTCGCTGTTGCAGATGTCTCCCTGGCCTATGAATTTGATAATCTCGTTAGCCTCTGTCAACCCTGTCATGACTATATCCATCACCATCACCTAGAACTAGAGTTCGCACAGACTTATCAGCGAATTGAGCCTTTGCCAGAATGGAAAGCCAAGCCTAAAGCCCTGATTGCGCATCCTGTTTCAGTGATCAATGTTGAGTATCTAGGCTTACAAATGACCTACGATCTTGAGGTTGAAGAGCCTTGGCATAATTTTGTGGCTAACGGCATAGTTGTGCATAACTCATTTCGATATACCGGCCAACGAATTTTAGATGTGGTGGCAGGGAAGCAGGATTTAGAAGATGTTTTTTATCTCAGACCTGTTAGCACCTATAGCGATCGCCAAGGCAAAAAGTACGAGTATACCCTTGAGCAACGGCAGCAAGATTGGGAATGGTGTCAACAAGCTTGTCATCGTTATGCCGAGCGGATTCAGGAAGGACTCGCAGAAGAACATGCTCGAGGATTGATTCCCTTTGATGTGCGCCAACATTGGGTCATGAGTGCCAATGCGAGATCGCTAATGCATCTGTTAGATATCCGGGGCAAGTACGATGTCCAACTTGAAACCCGGGAAATGACGGAGCTGATGTTTACCCAGTTTCAGCAATGGATGCCGGAAGTTGCCCATTGGTATGCAAAAACACGGTGGCGTAAGGGACCTTTAGCCCCTTAAGTGTCGTCTTAGCTAAATGGGTTTGAGCATAACCTGCTCTCCGTTGCCCGTGTTACTGTCTCCTGGTAATTAGGTTGGCTCATGTCTATGGTTCGTTTGCAAGTGTTTCGGATAATGGCTGTTGGGGCTGCGATCGCCAGTACCCTAACTCTGAATTTGTCCCTAGCAGAGGCCAAGCTAGACAACAGTCCAAAGGCGTTAGTGGATCAAGCTTGGCAAATTGTCTACCAAGAATATGTGGATCGCACCTTCAATCAACGGGACTGGCTGGAAGTTCGGCAGGAATACCTCAATCGATCCTACACCTCTACAGAGCAAGCCTATCTTGCCGTCAATGAGATGCTCAAGCAGTTGGAAGATCCCTATACCCGGTTTCTGACTCCCGACAGTATTAAAGATCTGGTAGACAATGTCTCCGGCGGTTTTATTGGGGTTGGAGTCACTGTTGCTCTCGATCCCCTCACTCAGGAATGGGTGGTCGTCAACTCTATTGCGGGTTCTCCGGCAGCAGTAGCGGGTATTCGTTCCCAGGATATTATCGTGAGCATCAATGGCAAGCCCACCTCACAGATTAATCCCAAACAGGCCAGCGAATATATTATTGGTCCGGTCGGTAGTAAGGTTGTGCTGCAAATTCGCAGGGGCAAAGAATTTTCTCGGTACCAATTGGTCAGGGAACAAATTGATCTCAATCCCCTGGTATACGAAGTTCAAGTTACTGCCGTGGGAGATATTGGCTACATTCGGATGCCTGCATTTACCACCAAATCCACCAAAGCGATGCAGGCTGCCCTCACCGATCTAGAGAAGCGCCAGGTCAAAGGGTATATTTTAGATCTCCGCCAAAACCCGGGTGGCGTCTTTGAAGCGAGTATTCAGATTGCGCGCATGTGGATCGGCAAAGATCGCTTAATTTCTAGGGTAGATGAGCAAGGCAAACAAGAGCGCTTTGTTGCGTATGGCCCCGTCTTAACCCGCAAACCCTTGGTCATTTTAGTGGATGAAAAATCGGCGAGTGCCAGTGAAGTCTTAGCCGCCGCATTGCAAGACCATAAACGGGCAAAACTGGTAGGCGTACAAACCTTTGGTAAAGGGGTTGTGCAAGTGCTGAAAAACCTAGGCGATGGTTCGGGGTTGGTCGTTACCGTGGCCAAATACTACACCCCTCAAGGCAAAAATATTCACAAATTAGGCATTAAACCCGATGTCTTCATCAATATGCCGCCAGGAGAGGAGTTTAAACCCCAACCCGGTCAAATTCTGCCATCGCAGTCCGATCCACAATATACCCGTGGACTGAAGGTGCTAACCAAAGCGATAAAGTAATGCTCTATTCGTATCATCGCAGCCATAGCAGAGCCTTTAGCGTTAGAACCTACAATAGGGGAATTCCCAGCCCCAAGGATCTTGGCCTATGAACTGGTGGCAACAGTTACGCAACAGAACCCTTGCCCGTTTTGGTGCCACAATCTTGTTCATCTTTTATGTTTTGGTGATGGGTGCTGACTTTGTGGCTCCCTATGCGCCCTGTGATACTGACACGATTAATAGTGGGGCTTGCCAACCCCAAGTGAACGGAGCCTTATTACCCCCCACTCAGATCTATTGGCACAATGCTGATGGGCGGTGGATTGGCCCCCATGTCTATCCCACCACTCTCGAACCCATTGATTGGCAAAATAAGGAATCCAAAGCTTGGCAGACGGGCATTTGGGAGTTACAAATTGATCGCACCCAGCCTTCTCCGATTCGCTGGTTTGTGAAGGGCTGGAAGTATTCGTTTTTGCAAATTAAATTACCCTTGCCCACCCAATGGTCTTGGTCAGATCCCAAAATTGATCAAGTCACGGTTTCCCTGGATTTGGTTGCGATCGCATCTCTTTGGCACAGAGGTCCCGGCTATATCAATGTGCTAGGCACAGATGATCAGGCGCGAGACGAGTTGAGCCGTCTGTTGTTTGGCGGACGCATTAGCCTCAGTATTGGCTTGGTCGGTGTGGCGATTTCCCTACCCTTGGGGATGTTGGTGGGTGGCATTTCTGGCTATTTTGGCGGACTCATCGATACCCTACTCATGCGGTTTGTTGAAGTCTTGATGACAATTCCAGGGCTGTATTTATTGATTGCCTTGGCCGCTATTTTGCCCCCCGGTCTTTCTAGTAGTGAACGCTTTTTGTTGATTGTTGTGATCACCTCGTTTGTCGGCTGGGCTGGGCTGGCACGGGTGATTCGCGGGCAAGTGCTTTCGATTAAAGAACAAGAGTATATCCAAGTGGCTCAGGTCATGGGGGCTAAACCCCTCTACATCATTATTCGGCATGTCCTTCCCCAAACCGCCACCTATGTGATTATCTCAGCCACCTTGGCCATCCCCAGTTTTATTGTGGCTGAATCAATTCTCAGTTTGATTGGCTTGGGCATTGAACAGCCCGATCCCTCTTGGGGAAATTTACTGTCCCTGTCTACGAATGCCTCTATTTTGATCTTGCAGCCCTGGTTGGTCTGGCCGCCAGCAGTGCTGATTATTTTAACTGTTTTATCGTTTAATCTTTTGGGCGATACGCTTCGAGATATTTTGGATCCGAGAGGGTCACTCCAATAACGTGGATGGCGGTGGATCAGGGTGCCAACGATAGCGCCGCAGATCCAGCTTGCCCTGGGCATTAAAGGTAATCTCTTCTTGCTCTAGTAACAGGCGTTGTAAATCATCATTGCCTTGCCGCTGGGGTGACTCGGAAATCATACCTTGGGCATTCACAACCCGATGCCAAGGAATATCGGCATCGACTTCAACTCGATACAGAGCATAGCCAATCTGACGGGCATGACCTGGTTTGTCCAGCAAGGTGGCAATTTGACCATAGGTTGCCACTTTCCCAGCCGGAATCTGGCGAACCAACATATAAATCTGCTCATAAACAGGCGTCTTGGTTTTGGCAGTTTTCATGGGCATACTCCCCCCTCCAAAGGCTTTAGGATCGTGGGTTTTTTAAGGAGCAATTCTTGCTCCTTAGGGAGCTACTGTGTACACACCATAGTAATTTCAGCATTCCCTATTGACGCCGTCTACCTCAGGGACTAGGTCATGCTGCGTTTCTCAATACAGTCGAACAACCCACCTATTTGCATTATCATGGAACGAAAACTCGTCTTGCACCCATGTAATTGGCAGTGTAGATCGCAATCTCAACAATTGGATCAACACACTGTTCTCGATAACTTGAATCATTTAACACTCGATCAGCATTGCCAACCGTCACAACTGGTAAAGAATTGTGGGTATTTTCTTCACGCATTACCTGCTCCAGTGAATCTTCATCTTTCATGCTGCGATTTGCAGTGAGCAGGAGCATCTGATTGTCCTGAGCGACTCTCCAGACAACTCTATCACTGCTATCAATTGACAAACCTTGATCTCTAGCCTAGCGCGGGGCGATTAACAACAGCGGCCAAAGTATAGATACAATAGTTTGCCACTAGAAACAGAATCCTGTGCTTAAACCCAATACCCAACGGACTCCCTATGATTCCCAGATCGCACTGCTCCTAAAAAGCATCATGTTATCAGTCGGATTAATGAGTTCAATCCTCTCCCCAGCCCTTGCTGCGTCAGCCCCTCTCAATACCCTTGATAGAGGCCATCGAATTTTAATTGAAAGGGGGTTACAACTGAATGCCCTGACTATTGGTCTCACGCTTGCAGAACGAGAGAACAATACAGAAATTTGGAAGAATTGGGACTCCAGCAATTTTACAACTTTAGAACTGGGTGGAGGACTCCCAGCCAATAGTGGGACAACTCGACCCTGGAGTACTTGGCATGGAAATCCCCAAAATCCAGCAGCAAGTCTCCCTAAACGTATTTTTGAGCAGGGGCACATTGATAACCTAGTCAGTTGGCAATATAAAGATGAGCAAAATATCGGCAAAGAAACCGAACTCCAGGAACTAGAAGCCTGGATTCAGCACTATCGACCATTGCTACCCAATACACTTTTGTATACCAATCAGCATGGCGATGAACGTTTTGGAGGCTATGGAAGCCATAGCGATTTTAATCTGAAACGATATATGCGACGTATTCAGCCTGACATGCTCATGCAGGATACTTACCCCTACGGTCTGTGGAACGATTTGGGTAACCAAGGTGGCCGCCCTGCTCAACTTTATTATGCAATGATGCGATATCGCCAATTAGCCCTAGCTGGGAATGATGGTTCTGGCCGCAGGCCTATTCCTTATGGTTTATGGGTTCAAACCTTCAAAGGAACGGCTACTGGTGTGGGAACATGGACAAGGTTTCCCTCTGAATCGGAGTTACGGCAGCAGCAATTTTCTGCACTTACGCTAGGTTTCAAGGTCATTAGTGCCTTTACTTATAACAGTACCAGCGATGTTGGTGGCAGCTTAAAAGCTCCCTTTTTCAGCAAACCCTTTGGCAAAGAACCAACACCTGCGTTCCATCAGATTGCAGAGATCAATCGGCAAAGCCTTAATCTGGGACCAACCTTGGTGCGCTTACTCAGTACAGATGTGCGGCTTGTCCCCAGACCACCAGCCTTATCCGATTTAATTGCGCCTGACATTCCCCTTTGGCAACCCGGTGCCGATCCTTACATGACCCGCTTGGATGTCCGAAATTTAGGATCACTCTATGGTGGGCGCAAAGGAGACGTATTGGTAGGCTATTTTAAGCCCTTACTCGAAAGCTTTGATGGATCTGCTACGAATCAACAGTATTTTATGCTCACCAATAGCTTAGCGGGTAAAACACACTCCATTGGGCAAACCCGTCAAAAACTCACCGTAGAGTTTGATTGTGGAAATAGTGGGATTACAGGCTTACAACGCCTCAGTCGGAATACAGGCAAAGTCGAGTCGATTCAAGCTGGCTGGACTGAAGAAGTGGCACCGGGGTTAACGTCTCGGTTTGTGGCTCTTGGCAACCATCGGTATCAACTGACCTTGATTTTAGATGGCGGCACCGGGGATCTGTTTAAATTTGATACGGGTGCCCCTTTTGTCGGCCAAACCCAAACATCCCCAAGTCACCCCACTCAATCCAATCTTTGAATCAACTAGTGCAGGTTGGCGAAAATAATTACACAGTAACGGAGGAGGGAGATCAGACGTTAAACTGCTCTGATATGCTGTTATTTACTAAAGCCTATGCCCATACCTCTAACATCCATTATTACCTTATCAGCCCGCCCAAAAAGGGCTTTAGAAGGGATCGTCCGTCAGAGCACCAATCCCCGCCCAGCTTATCTTGAGCGCAGCTAATGGAAAAAGCAATGATTGTGCGTCAAAGATATAGTGGGATAGATGGCAATATCATGCCAACTCCAAGAGCAATCGGCTAATCCTGCTCGTTGTGCAGCCGTTGTCTTGAAGCGACTATGCTGCCAAATCCAATTGAAGTAAGTGACAACTAATTATGTGGTGACTTTTGATTGCTCCGACAACTTGCCAAATTTGTTTTGTCGTCGATGCCATCTGCCCGTCAGTTGCCTGATAATGTCATTGGTGCGCTCCATAGGGCTTCGCCCCACCGAAGGCGTACGCTGGGTGCTGTTTTTGGCAATGTAGTGCTCGATTTGAGGGGGTAACACCCGTTTATTAGACGACAATATAGCTGACGGATTAAAGCTGGTGACTTGTCGGCTAATACTATGAAGAAACCAATCAATCCCTGAGCGGGATAAAACCAGAATTTAATGGTTCAGAAGCAGGCCCTGAGATCTCGCTTCTGGAATTGTATTTCCAAAAGAAAAGACACTCTTATCATCCCCAATTCGAAAAAGGGCTGAACGAGTGTCAAATAAAACAATTGATTCCTATCATACGCGGGTTTATATGAATGGACGAGACCTCGGCTTGACTCAAGCTGACGCGGCTTATATTGCCGAGATATCTACAAGAACCGGACAACGGATTGAAGCGGGCACCCATCAGCCCAATCGCGGTCGCCTAGAGGAGCAACGGACGGTTGCCGACCCCTTAGCTGGGGTGTGGGAAGACGAATTAGAGCCGATGCTGCGTCGAGACCCGCGTCTCAAACCGATGACTTTATATGAGTACCTACAGGAGAAATATCCAGGCGAGTATCCGCAAGTCCTGCGAACCTTGCAACGTCGGGTGAGAACTTGGAAAGCGTTGCATGGTCCGAGCCGTGAAGTGATGTTTGAATTACGTCATGAACCAGGGGGTCAAGGGTTTTCTGATTTTACCGAACTCAAGGGCATCACGATTACGATTGCGGGTCAGCCTTTTGAGCACCTGATTTATCACTATCGACTCGGCTATAGCGGCTGGCAATATGCTCAGATTATTCAAGGAGGAGAGAGCTTTGTAGCCCTCTCCGAAGGGTTGCAAAATGCCTTAGAAGCCTGTGGGGGTGTCCCTCAACAACATCGCACCGATAGTTTGAGTGCGGCTTATCGCAATGGGGGGCGTCGATCCAAACAGCTCACTCGTCTGTATGACGAATTGTGCGACCACTATCGTCTAGAACCGACCCGTAATAACATAGGCATTGCCCACGAGAATGGCTCGATAGAGTCTCCCCACGGCCATCTGAAGAATCGGATTGAGCAAGCGTTGTACCTACGCGGCAGCTTTGAGTTTGGCAGTGTTGCCGAATATCAAGCCTTGATTGATGCCGCAGTAGCCAAGCTTAACCAGCAGTGCCAGTCCAAATATGAGCAAGAAAAAGCCCATCTACAACCGTTACCCAAGTATCGCGTCCCAGACTATGAAGTGCTCACCGCCAAAGTCAGCACCCGCAGCACCATCGACGTTTGCTGCATTCTATATACCGTTCCTTCTCGGCTGATTGGCCGTCAATTGGAGATGCATCTCTACCACGACCGGATTGTGGGCTATCTGGAGAGACAGTCTGTCGTGGAACTGCACAGAAAGCGCGTCAGTGGCAAAGGCAAACGCAGAGACCGCTGCATCAATTATCGCCATGTGATTGAGTCATTGCGAGTCAAACCCCGCGCCTTCATCTATTGCACCTGGCAGTCAGACCTGCTTCCCAATCCTGAGTACCGCCAACTCTGGCAACAGCTCAAAGCTCAATTCGACCTAGAGGATGCTGCGAAGATCATCGTTGAAGCCCTCTACATTGCCGCCATTCAAGATAAAGAGCAGGCTGTAGCAGAGTACTTACAGCAACAACTTCACGCATCCAGCCTCACTCTCAATCGCCTAAAAAAACAGTTTGAGCCACCACAGTTGAAGCAGGTTCCTGATCTCAGCATTGAACAACATTCACTAGACCTTTATGACCAACTCCTCCTCCTGCTCAAACCCCACTGAGTCCTTACCAGCACCTGAGTCTGTATCTCAAAAAGTTGAAACTCTCCCACATGCTTACCCATTGGCAATCTATCGAATCCCAAGCTATGCAGGAAAACTGATCCTATGCCGAATTCTTACTTGCCTTGTGCGAAATGGAAGCCCAAAGAAGAGAACAAGCTCGACTCAAGCGCGCCCTCTCAGAGGCGCAACTGCCCAACGCAAAAAGTTTTACCAACTTTGAGTTTAGCCACTGCCCCCAGCTCAATCCGGCTCCCCTGATGCAATTAGTCGCAGATCCAGCTTGGTTAGAGCGCGCTGAGAACTGCATCATCCTGGGGCCAAGTGGGATAGGCAAAACGCATTTAGCGGCGGGGGTCTCCCAGCGCATGCTGGAGTTTGGCAAACGAGTAAAGTTCTTTGCGGCCAATGCCTTGGTTCAACAGCTACAGCAAGCTAAGCTCCAGTTACAGTTGCATCCATTGCTCAAAAAACTGAACCGCTACGATCTGTTGGTCTTGGATGATTTGGGCTATTGCCAAAAGTCAGAAGCGGAAACATCCGTTTTGTTTGAGTTAATTGCTCATCGGTATGAACGCAAGAGTCTGCTGATTACGGCTAATCAACCGTTTAGCCAATGGGATGCTATCTTCACCGATTCGATGATGGCGGTCGCTGCCATTGATCGCTTGATACACCATGGCTTGATTATCGAAATTCAAGCAGACAGTTATCGACGCAAATCCGCGACTCAACGTACTGCTCAAACTCAGTCTCAACCTCAAAAATCCAACTCAAAATAATCGAGCGATCTGAGGTTGTCGTTTAAATCTCAAGAGGTGGCGTTAGCTTTGAAAAAACAGCTAATGTACAGGATGTGTGCGCCCAATAATGCTGATCAAATGAGGGGCCGATTCGTCTTTTGGCTGTCGTGACTCCCCTATGGGGTTGACATCTAATATTCATCGCTCAAATCCAGGCTGATATGGAAAACGCCTTGACCCTTTTGATGACCTTACCCCAAAACAGTGGACAGGTGACTTAAGCTGCCATGGGTTGATTTAGGGTACTCCAATAATTCTCCTCAAACTGAACAGGGGAAACATATCCAATCGTCGAATGGATCCTTTGACGGTTATAGAAAACCTCGATCCATTCGGCGATCATTGTTCGGGTCTTCATTCTTGTAGAGAAGTGTAGTGACCCCCAAGGCCGCATCTAAGGCATTGAGAACCAATGCTGTGCGCAGATGCTCAGCCATGGATCAACCCACCACCCGTCGGGAGAATAGGTCAATGATGACTGCTCAGTATAACCATCCTTCACTCGTCCAAATATAAGTTATATCAGCCACCCAAGCTCGGTCAGGCTCAGTCGTTGTAAAGTCTCGACTCAGAACATTTTGAGCAATGGGTAAATCATGCTCAGAATCAGTGGTGGCCTTGAATTTACGTTTATGACGAGCGCAAATACCTAGCTTCGCCATTAGACGCACGACCCGTTGGCGACCCACCTGAAAGCCTTTGGCCACTAAAGAGGCATGAATTCGAGGTGAGCCATAGCTTTGACGACTCGCTTGGTGAATTTCTCTGATTTGGTCTGACAAGATGTCATTCTCCTGAGTTCTGGGGGATGTTTTGCGTTTAACCCAAGCGTAGTAGCCACTTCTAGCTAGCTTTAGAACTTTACACATCAAGCTGATCGGGTAGTTGACCCTCTCTGCATGAATTAGCTCATAGGGTCTGAGCTTTCCTTGGCAAAGAAGATCGCTGCTTTTTTTAGGAAATCACGCTCCATCTGCACGCGCTTGAGGGCACGGCGTAATTCATTTAACTCTTTACGCTCACTAGAGGTCAGTGGCCCTTGTGGGTCGGTTTGGCTGTCAATCTGGGCTTGCTTGACCCATTTGCGCAGGGCGCTTTCGGTCAGTCCCATTTCTTTGGCAACTTGGCTAACGGCTTTACCGGATTGATTGACGATGTGGACTGCTTCTGACTTTTGCTCGTCTGTAAATACTCTGCGGGGTTTTTGACTCATCCGAACATTCTCCTTGGTTATCGACTCTTCGAGAATGTCCACTTTTTCGGGGGAAGGTCAGAAAATAATAATGCTCGGGCCATCCCTATTAACAACTGCCTAGACACTACCCACGGTTAGAAGAAATTGAAAATGACAGTAAAGCGATCGGCCTTTTTGGGAGGTGCGATCGCTGGGGTGAAGTTGGAACTGACCTGCAAGATAAGCAGGAAATAGAGGTGCTGCCAGGGCTTATACCAATTCTTAGAGAGAATGCACTAAATTAAATACCTAGAATGCTTATAATGCAGGGATATTTATAATGCGCACTCATCAAGAATTGGTATTACGCTTGAGCTGGGGTGGTTGTGGGGTTGGGCCAGACTTTACCAAAAACTGGTGCAATGGGGATTGCTCATTTAGACTAGATGCAGACCAGATTTTGGAGCGCCTGCCCATGAAGACTGTAGGAACTTACGAAGCGAAAACACATTTATCGGAATTGCTAGAGCAAGTTCAATTGGGTGAGACAGTGGTGATCACCAAGCACGGGACTCCTGTCGCTCGGATAATGCCCTATGCACTGGAGAAGGCCCAGACTGTAGGACAGGTGATTGCAGGCTTACAATCCCTGCGCCAACAGCTCTCTCTCAAGGGGCTTTCGATCCGAGCAATGATTGAGGAAGGTCGCCGCTTTTGAGTGCCTTTGTCCTGGATTGTTCGGTGACCATGAGCTGGTGTTTTGCCGATGAAGCCAGTCCCTATGGCGACCTGGTTTTAGACTCTCTACAGAGAGATTCCGCGATCGTCCCCAGCTTATGGCCTTTGGAAGTAGCCAATGTGCTTCTTATCGCTGAACGACGACAGCGGGTGACACAAGTTCAGACGACTCAAGCGTTATCCTTATTGCGGGCTTTGCCGATTGAGGTCGATCTGATGACGGCTGAGTATGCAATGGCAGACACTTTGCATTTGGGTCGGGTTCATGCTCTGTCTGCTTACGACGCTGCTTATCTGGAATTAGCGATACGATTGGGATTGCCGATTGCTACAACCGACGGACGATTGCTCTTAGCGGCTGATGCTTGTGGAGTATCGCAGTATTTAACCCCTGAAGGTTAAATGGCACGGCTAGTGCTCCAATTCTGGAGAAAGTTTCAAACGATAGCGATATACAAAAGAAGAGCGAATCTGTTCCTCTAGCTGAGCAATCAATTCATCCAACATCAAGACCCCTTCGTCAGCCTGCTGGCAGATTTCTTGCACTTTAGCAGCCCGTTGATGAATTTGGTCGAGTGCGGGGGGTGGGAGATGCTGAGTCATGAGAGATGCCAATCCTGCTGGTCAAGGCTTGTCTTGAATCTCGGCAAGGATACCACCTTAGTTGAGGCATAACCCAGTATCAATGCACAAGAAGGCTAATTACCTGGAGCTTGACTCTTCCAAAATTCTTGTGATTTCTGATCAAAAATTGACGCATACTCAGGTGGTAAATACTCATCAAAAGCAATACCATTACCCGGAGCATCGATCGCAACAACAGAACATGTATCGCCGTCTTGGATTAGAGTTTCAATCATTCTACTGGAAGATGCTGGGCGGACAATCAACAAATGGTAATTATCCTTAGAATAAATAAGCTTAGCTCGATCAATGTTCAGTGAGGACTGGTTGCTATCTGAGCCAACTGCTTGTGCAAGACAAGAATCAGTCAATTCAGAGGCCAGTATTGGATGAGTGGGGGCCAACATTACCCCTAAAGCGGTTAATAATGGAATTATTTCTGCCTTCATTTTTCTCACCTATGTACATGATATTCAGGGTTAACAACCTGTCCCGATAACGGAACACCAACTTGAGTGTTAATAGCGTGTTCATAGTGTAAATGTGGCCCAGTAGAGTGCCCCGTACTGCCAATTCCTGCTATACCGTCCCCTCGTCCTACATCCATACCTTCTGTTACATTGACTGTCTGAAGGTGAGCATAGAGCGACTGAACCCCGTCCGAATGTTGAATTACAACGTAATTCCCCCATCCACCTCCACAATTTTGATCGCCTTCAGTACAACCCGTTACTACCTTTATTACTTTACCTCCATTAGTAGCAAGCACAGATGTGCCACGAGGAGCAGCCTGATCAGTTCCATTGTGTGGTTTGCCCCATCTCATGCCATACGGACTATTAATAGGGACACCTGGAACTGCATTCGTATACTCTGGATAAGTCTTTCCAGGTTCACCCTTGCCACGGGTTAGTTTGCCTAGAGGTTGTCCACCCGTAGCCGTCACACATGGCTCACCTCCAGTTCCCTCCGCAACCTCACCAGATCCAATATCAGGCGCTTTGCCAAATGGCCCATAGGTGCCCAGTGTGAAGTGACCCATTTTGGGCTCAGATCAGAGCCACCGGGCAATGAAGTCCACTGGTCCCTCCCCAGCGCCTGGTCTGCTTTAGTAAAATCGCCTCGCTCGATCGCACCGTGAAGATCAACGCCAACCTCTTGACTATAGATGCCGATATGTGACCAGGCTGCATTGGCTTGCTGGTTGGGATCATCAGAATAAGCGTCATACCCAGTCCGGCGCTTAACCTCTGTTGCAGTGGTGTAGCGAAACTGGTAAATTCCCCAGACCCCATTACTGGCGATCGCCGCTTGTCTGTCACCCAAATCGGTGCCACTGGTAGACTCCCCTAATGCAATGCGCTTGAGGTATTGCTGCCTAAAATGCTCTGGAGTGGCTTTTGAACTAGCGACCTGTTGAGAGCCAGACGTTTCATGAGAAGGGTCATGATCCTTCCCACTTGACGCGCCACCGGGCAGAGTCCCGTTAGTCGGCCATTCTGTATCAATGAACCCGTTTTGGTCGTTAAGGCTGAAACGTTTTTGGAACAAGGGTTCTATCGCTAAGTATTTTAACTCTCTGTCATCGATGACAGCAGGCCAGAAATCTCTGAAACCCCCATAAATTCGTTAAAAAGTGAACATGGAAATCTCTTAACGACCAAAACGGGTCGCCTGCTAAATAAAGGCCTAAATATAATGAAGGGGATTTTTGATCATTGGTAGAACGGTAAAACTCCGTTCTACCATCTTTTTTCTCCACCATTATATTTCGGACAGGTCTAATGAATTACGCCGTGCCCTCAAGCGCGTGCAGATGGAGCGTGATTTCCT
>JAAUOM010000181.1 GCA_012034865.1 Acaryochloris sp. CRU_2_0
GGTTTGCTGGGTGGTCTAGATGTAAATACTCGTGGCTCATTCAAGATTAATTCCACCGAGCATAAGGCAATCGCTAACAACCAATTGGCTGCTATTTCCGTAGCCCTGGAAGTGGTCGAATAGCCAAAAGCGCCTCAAAATCACCATAAACTTGGTACATTTTCTGAAATCTTTTTCGTTCACCGGATTTTATCAAGATATAATACCCCTCATAGATCTATCCTGGGATTCCCTCTAATATGCACCCATCTGTTCGTTCGCTGAGTCTAACAACTACGATTGCGTTGTTGTCGCTCACGGGATTGTCCCTTCTCGACCTGCAACCCTTTGTATATTCCATCGCGCAGGGGCAGACCACAGCGGGAAATTCTCGTCAAGGGGATGCAAACCGTGTGTTTCTGGAAGGGAAAAAGTTATTTAGACAATCTCAGCCTACAGAAGCTTTGAGCAAGTTCCAGAAGGCTCTTGAGCTTTATCGAGTTGTGAAGGATCGCACTGGAGAAGTTGTTGCCCTCCACAATATTGGTGATGTTTACTCTGCCTTAGGACAGAAGCAGCAAGCTCTGGCGTATTACAATCAAGCTCTAATAATCCATCAGGCCGTGGGTGATCGTACTGGGGAGGCTGATACCCTCATCGTTATTGGTGCGGTTTACTCTGCATTTAGGAGCTAGAATCAGAAATGCTCTGGCAGTACTACAATGAAGCTCTAGACTCATCTTTCGGAGCGTGGGTAATCGTACTGGGGAAGCCAATACCCTCGGCATTATAGGTCTAGCTTACCAAACCTTAGGAGAGAGCCAGAAAGCGCTGAAGTACTTGAATCAAGCGCTGCTTATCAGGCGGGCTGTGGGCGATCGGGCGCGCGAAGCCACTACCCCTCATCGGTATTGGTAATGTTTACCAAGCCTTAGGAGAGAATCAGAAAGCACTGAAGTACTTGAATCAAGCCCTCCCTATCAGGCGGGCTGTGGGGGATTATGAGGGTGAAGCCAATACCCTCAACAATATTGGTGTAGTTTACTCTGACTTAGGGGAGAACCAGAAAGCCCTGGAGTCCTTCAATCAAACGCTGTCTATCCGTCGGGTCGTGGGGGATCGTAAGGGTGAAGCTACTACTCTCAGCAATATTGGTGGAACTTACCATAAATTAGGAGAGAATCAGAAAGCTCTGGCGGTCACTTGAGTCAAGCCCTCCCTCATCGAGGCGGGCTGTGAGGGATCGGGCGTGGGGAAGCTACTACCCGTCAGCAATATTGGTGTAGTTTACTCTGACTTAGGGAAGAAGCAGGAGGCTCTGGAGTACTATAATCATGCTTTGCTTATCTTTCGAGCAGTGGGGGATCGTCGTAGAGAAGCTGAACTCCTGAACAATATTGGTGCAGTTTACCGTGCCTTAGGAGAGAACCAGAAAGCTCTGGCTTATTACAATCAAGCGCTGTCTATCCGTCGAGCAGTGGGAGATCGGTCTGGGGAAGCTACTACCCTCGGCAATATTGGTGTAGCTTACCATACCTTAGGAGAGAGCCAGAAAGCGCTGGAGTACTACAATCAAGCTCTGCCTAATTATCGTGCCATCGGTGATCCTGACGGGGAAGCATTTATCCTCAGCAATATTGGTGGAATTTACGATGACTTAGGAGAGGATCATAAAGCCTTGGCGTACTTGAATCAGGCTCTGCCACTCTATCGTGCAGTGGGAAGTCGTATCGGTGAAGCCCAGACCCTTAATAATATTGGTAAGGTTTACTATGACTTAGGGGAGAAGCAGAAGACCCTAGAGTACTACAATCAAGCGCTGCCTATCAGTCGGGCTGTGGGCAATCGTACTGGGGAAGCCGTTATCCTCAACAATATTGGTGAAGTTTACCGTGCATTCGGGGAGAAGCAGAAGGCTCTGGAGTATCTAGCAATCAAGCTTTGCCCCTTAGTCGAGCAGTGGGAGATCGAACAGGAGAAGCCGTTACCCTCAACAATATTGGTCTTGTTTACCATGCCTTAGGAGAGAAGCAGAAGGCTCTGGAGTACTACAACCAAGCTTTGCCTATCAGTCAGGCCATAGGGGATCGCGCTGGGGAAGCCACGACCCTCAGCAATATTGGTTCCCTCCTAGCTGAGCAGAAACAGCCTGCTCTTGCTATCTTCTTCTACAAACAATCCGTCAACATTAGGGAATCCCTTCGCAACGACATACGAGGTCTTCCCAAGGAAATCCAGCAAACTTACACCCAAAGCGTTGCCAGTGCTTACCGTACCCTCGCCGACCTCCTCCTTGAACAAGACCGTGTCCTGGAAGCCCAACAAGTCCTCGATCTGCTGAAAGTTCAAGAACTCGAAGACTATCTGCGGAATGTACGGGGAACCGCTCAAACCGCCAAGGGCACTGATTACTTGCAACCTGAACAACAAATCTTAAACAAATATAGTGAACTCCAAAAAAGCGCCATCCAGCTTGGTCAGGAACTTAGTCAACTCCGCAAGATCCCTGAAGCTCAGCGCACCACCACCCAACAACAGCGTATCGCCACGCTCACCGAACTTGAAGAAAATCTCAACCGCCAATTTAACGACTTTGCCCGCAGCCCTGAAGTTATCGGCTATCTCAATCAACTCACTTTCAATATCCAACAGCAGATCGTCCCCCTTGCTGACCTAGATCGCCTTCGCAATGATCTTAACCAACTCAACGCCGTCCTTCTCTATCCTTTGGTACTTGAAGACCGTCTGGAACTGATTCTCACTACCCCCGATTCTGCCCCCTCCGCCGCGTTGTCAAGGTCTCCAGCCGTGAACTTAACCAAACCGTTCTGAAATTTCGCCAACTCATGGAAGTTTGCGAAACCAGAAAAGCCTGCACCGCAGAGGATACCGCTCAAGTCAAAACCATCAGCCAAAAACTGTACACCTGGCTGATCAAACCCTTAGAAGCGGACTTGAAACAAGCCAATGCCCAGAGCATTATTTATGCCCCTGATGGCCAATTACGCTATATTCCCCTCGCTGCCCTTCATGACGGCACTCATTGGCTTGTCCAACGGCTGCGCGTTAACAACATTACTGCCAAATCCCTCGATAGTCTGGAACCGCAACCGCATCAAACCAACCTGCGAGTCCTCGCTGGAGCGTTCACCCAGGGAAGCTATCAATTTAGCGTCGGTTCTCAACAATTTAACTTTAAAGGACTTCCTTTCGCAAACAAAGAAATCGCCCAACTGGTTGCTGCGGTGCCGGACACCACTCAATTCCTAGATAAAGATTTCAGCCTCGCTGCCGTCAAGCCGCGCATGAATGAATATAGTATCCTGCACTTTGCCACCCATGCCGCATTCCTCCTGGGTCAACCTGAAGATTCCTTCATTCTGTTTGGCAATGGGGATCGAGCCACGCTGCGAGACATTGAAAACTGGTCTTTATTCAATGTCGATCTGGTAATTCTGAGCGCCTGTCAAACTGCCTTAGGGCTGAAGCTTGGTAATGGGGTCGAAATTCTTGGATTAGGGTATCAGTTCCAAAATCGGGGTGTGAAGACCACGATCGCGTCTCTGTGGCAAGTCAACGACCAGAGTACCCAAATTTTGATGAATAGTCTGTATACACAGCTTAAACAAGGGAAGGTTTCTACAGCCGAAGCCTTAAGGCAAGCCCAACTGACCCTGATTCAAAGCAAAAATGGCACCAGCAGCCAGCCCCGCGCAAACATTTCCGTCCCCCAAGCACCAGGAGGAGCAGTTTCTCAGCACGACAGTATTGACTACAGTCATCCCTACTACTGGTCACCTTTCATTCTGATTGGGAATGGACTTTGATACTTTTTTTAGTCATCCCTCAAGAATGATGCATAGCTCCAAAATCTCGACCCGATGGTAAAGCATGAAGGAAATCCTTCCGCCTAACTATCACCCCGTCGAAATCGAGGAGAAACACATGAAAAACTGGGAAGACGATATCCTCGGTTCCAGGGTTCTGTATTCGTCTCACAGCGCGAGAGTCACCATTAATGACGGTCGTAGCACCTGCTGGTATGGCTTTAAATCTGTCTTCTCCGACGGCGAATCCATTGAGCGCTACGGGATCGATATTTGTCGATTAGGCACATACACCATTAACTAACCAGACCGCATCTCGTTGTTGGTCTTGCAGGTTTCCGTAAAGAAGGCAAGAAGCAATTGCGCCAGTTGCGGGGATGGCTGTTTTACCCTCAATGCTTCCCGTAACGTATCAGACCAAAGCTGGTGTTGTGCAAAGTAGTTCGCTCGGAGCAATGCCAGCTTTTCAGTAGAAGTATTCCGTGGATTATATCGAGATTTCAGACGAATCAAATCCATCTTAACCTGCTGACGCTCTGTATCTGTCATTACTTGAAAAGTGCTGGCGCTATGGATGACGGGGAACTTAGAATTGACCCGTGAGCGTAACCGCCAAACGTAGGTCTGTCCGGGTTGAAGTGCCTTACCCTGGTAGTTGATATGCTGGTCTTTGGCGGTCAGGGTCGCCTTCCATACAAGATGATCATTGTCTTTTTGGCGCACTTCGATGTGTTCAGCCGAGCCTTTCCAGGCCAGGAGGGGCTGAAGGTTCCAAACTGTTGCCACAGGGGAGGGTTCAGGTTGTGAGACCCTGTTGAGCAAAGATACTGGGGTGATCGCGCAAAAACTCGGATCGCGGGAGCCACCCTTGACCTTCCTGTGCCGCAACCAGTTGAAAATCTGGCTCCAAGAAATGCCTTGTGATTGCGAGGGTACGCTTGCCCATCCAGCAGGTTCTAAGCGTTGAGGAATTCCCACTACCTCAACACTGAACAGCACAAACCCAATGATCAGGGTGTTTTTGCGAATCCGCGTCCATTCCAGCATTACAACTAACCACGTCCTTCTCTCAAAGCAGGGAATACATATCCCCACACGGCCAGAGAGGGTAACAACCACGGTAACAAAACAGCGGAGCTGACATAAACCTGTAAACTCACTATTCCGTAGACGAGGGTTCCCCCCCATAGCCCGACTAACACGTAACGAGGAGATCGCCCGCTGCGAATTCCCAGAGTAACCCCTTTACCCAAAAGAACTGCTATACCAATCATCCAAAGATCGGGGATGGGCATCACCAATCGTTTTGAGAGCAGATGGTGAACCATATACGCATGGTATTCACTCCCGGTAAAAACCGCTGGATGTAGATTTGGCTTCTTGCCTAACTGCTGCCATACGCGAATAGCCAAAGGAACGGCAAAATTGTCATCTGCCTCCTCATATCCCCCTGATGCCAGAATGACAATTTGCTGGTGGTTTTCCGCTAGAGAACCTTGATGTGTCGATGTCTCCAGCATCTGCCAAGCCGGGATAGCCTCATAGACCTGCGTTGGCGGCACCGAGAAATCGAGAATAGGCTGCAACCACAACTGTCCAATCTGCTGAGAAAACACCGTTACCGGGTGCAATCGAAATTGTGGCTGGTTCCAGAATGCTGCCCTGCTTTGTTGCGGATGTGTCCGCAGCATTTGAGTACGCCACTGCTCGAACTTCATGGCCCTGGACAAAGGGGAGTGTTGCTTGGGTGCAGGTGAGGACGGCACAAATCGATTCAGGGTCTGTATCATCGCCAACACATATGCAAAGGGACAGCGCTCAGGGCACTGGTCAGTGGCAGAGGGCAGTTCCATATAGCCCAGATGGAAATCAATGCTGGCAGAAAGACTCCAACGCCCCCTGCTATCCATCCCGGTAAAGCTCTGCTGTTTCTCATCCAATCCTTGACTAGAGGCCAAGACGGGCCAAATTCCTTGTTCAGCCAAGGTGCGGATCGTCACTAGAAATGTGGGATCTTCCGGTGTGGGACGGTCTAGAAGGTAATCGATACCAATGACCCGATGCGGTTGCACGGAGATTTTTTGGACGATATGCCCCAAATACCGACGATCCAGTGGATTAATTTTATCTGCCTTGATTTGAGCCTGACGTAATGATTCCGAGTCAATTTGGACGAGGAGGACGGGCGGGGATACCGTTTTTGGCATTTGCTGAGTGAGATGGCGATACAGGGCTTGGACCGCCAGTCTAGGCTCTATTAACAGGGCTTGGATCGGAGGCAACAGACTCAGCGTCAACAGCGTACCGAGGATGACTGCCTCCTTGCGCTTAGGAAGCAGTTGTCGCAGAAATTGCTTCAGTCCCCAGGGCTTAATCCGAAACAGTGCCGCCTCTCGATGCCGAAACAGGGACGGAATTAAATAGGCGGAAGGGAAGGTCAGCGCATTGTTGAGCTTCATTTCCTGCACCACGGCAATCATCGCCTCATGAACATCCCGATGGGTCGCAAGACCTTGTAAAAATTGCACAAGAAACTTTTGAGCCACTGTATTGTGGATGGGTTCACGCATGACCACCACTTGAGTGAGACCCAAGTTGATCAACGTACTGGCAAGGGTGAGTCCATTGCAAGAGTTAAACAATGCGGGTAGTCCACCAGATGTAAGGATAGGGGTGATTCAACTTTCCAGGATCCCCCATGTCCAAGTTAACTTGTCCTAGCTGTGGTACTCAAGCCATCGTTAAAAACGGTCGCATCCATAATGGCAAACA
>JAAUOM010000060.1 GCA_012034865.1 Acaryochloris sp. CRU_2_0
CCCAGTTTCGTAGCTTCGATGGCGGCATAACGACGACGATCCTTCTCGTTCAAAGACTTATAAAGCCGTTGCATTTGTTGTTCAATGGCGTAGGGGTACGGATTCATCTAAAAACAAATAAAGGAAGGATTCTCAGGCTATCACGCTTCATTATATTCTGGATCTTATTTAAGCCACGATCCTAAGTCAAGTTGGGTATCGTGAAAAGCCAGTCAACTGTAATAAATTCAGCCGCTACTTTGGTTACGGTTGCCAATATTGGTGCGCCGACTTCGTTTCCTGGAACTTTGATTCCACGGGCAACAAAAACAAAAAGGTTCCCTGGGGTTATCCATCAGCGGTTTCTAGCATTCTCTCATGGGCTAAGAAAAATGGCCACTTAGTGAAAAGCCCCAAACCTGGTGACATTTTTATCATGAAAGCCCGAGGAGCATCTCATACAGGACTTGTACGAAAAGTCAAAGGTAACCTTTTCTACACCGTAGAAGGTAACACTTCCAATCAAGTAATGAAACTCCGCAGGAATTTGAAGGCATACCCCTATCTTTTTGTGCGTGTGCCTTCCTGATCAATTCGGAAGAGCATTTCATTACTCAATTTTTAAGTCAAGTAGCAATCGCACTCTTCCTCAGAGAATGCGATTGCTACTTTCTTGAATCGTACTGAGAAGCGGTTCATCGATCCATACTATCGATATCAGCGAATGGAAATCGGCATCTAAGAGCTTTTGCCCCAACTCCATTTAAGTTGTGAAACCTCGTATCTATCCCTCAGCCTTTTAAGTTTAGGAGGCGTAGAAAGAACTCCCCCATTGGATTGAGGAGTCAGTGTTCAATGCTTAGGAGGACAAAATAATGCTGCCCAGAAATATAAAAGTTGCCATCTTCAGAATGACTTTTGGGGCAATACTTGTTGCGATTACAGGAACTCCCCAAGTTCAAGCCTCACCAACAGAAAATGCTTCAGAGGATCCAGCCTGTCTTGAAAATGAGGCTAACCAGGAGTCTACCTCAGAGCAACTGCCAAAAACTAACTACTACACCAACAAATTTCTGAAACGCCAACCCACTAAAAGCTTTCCGGCACAAAAAGAAACCGATTTATCACCAGAAACATCTGAAGAAGACACTTTGGAAAATCCTCCTTCTGAAGCGCCAGAAGAAATTTGTCCTTCCCTTAAAAAGCTTCAGGGAGAAGGTTCTGATGAAGACGGTTTTGACTCTGATCAGGACAAGCAAAACTCTACCGAAATTAACATTACTTTCTCAGGGTCATGGAATGGTAATGAAGCAGCCTCTGAGGCTGAGCAGGCTGCACCTGTTGCTCCTGAGGAGGATCAAACGACTCTACCCGATTCTGACAGCGACCTTCCTGAGGAATCAACGGATACGTTCGCACCACTTGTACAAATTGCTCCAAAAGCTCGGTCAAAACCCAACACCCACAAGCGGCTTAATCGGCACCCTATAAATTCGCGCACAAAACAGTTTCACCGATCTAAAAAACGCCCTGCTAAAGAAAAGCATCGCAAGCATCAACAACCTCATTCAAAGGAGAACCATAAAGATCCTCTACACAAATCTCATAAACGATCAAATCAGAATAGAGTTAATCCTAAATGGGAAAGAAAACACAAAAAACATCACAGGCGTATCCGGTTACATCACAAAAAGTCTCCAAGAATGCATCCCTTTGGCCAAAAATCCAAGCCATCTCGGCAGCGGTTAACTCCTGTAAAAAGTCGTTTCTTCAAAAAGCATCGAAGGCCGGGCAATACTCTCCAGCATCGTTCTCCAAAAAGACATCGCCGCCATCGATAAACTGAAGTTATTGCTTTAACGTCAGAAACCTTTCGACATCAGCAAGAGCTAGCAAAAGAAAGGTCATGTACTCTGGACTATCACTGTCTAGCCCTTCTTCTGGTGTAAAAATTCAGATTCTAAACCCTAATTATTATTCCTTATTTACTAACAGGTCTAATGTCTACCGTCGCGGCGCGTACATGATCACGAGCACACCCAGAAACGCGATCCAGCCTCCCAAAAAGTCGTATCGATCAGGGGCAATCCGATGGATCATCGTTCACCACAATTTCAATCCTAACTTTAGGGCTACCATGTTGTTTAACAGTGTCACAGCTTGTGAGGCCGTTACTTTCATCCATTATCGGACAAATCCAATGAAATATAGCTTATGCATTGACTTGTGCGGTGATTAATCCTAAGGATCTGACTGATGAGTGATGTGTTCATTCTCAATACTGGACAGACCCCACCGGAGGGGACTCGCAAACCGCCACGCCAACCCAGATGGACAGACACTTTTGCCTATATCGCTAACCCCGATCAGTTTTGTCGCCACAATCTGAATCGGTACGGTTCGATCTTTAGCACAGGTGTATTTGGGGGCACGACCATTTTTGTGGGGTCAGCACCTGCGGTACAAATGGCGTTAAATGGCGACCTCCACTACACCGAGATTGGTCTACCGACCACCACAATGACCATGTTCGGTGAACATAGCTTATTCCAACGACCTGATTTGCATCGTCAACGGAAGCAGGCTTTGCGATCTGGGTTAGCGGGTCAAGCTATTCAAGGATACATCCCCAAAATTAATACGGTCATTGGCCAGCGCTTGCAGGAATGGCCGACCCAAGGCAAGATAGCCCTCTTCCCCGCCATTGAGCAGATTTGTTTTGATGTTTTGGTTCCCCTATTGTTGGGGATTGAATTAGAAGATGCTTATTTTCAAGGGTTGCCGATTGGCTCCAAAACGTCCTTAAAACAGTGCTACAAAACGTTTTTTGACGGGTTTTATGGATTGTTGCCCTGGAAGTCACCCTTGACGGCTTTTGGTCGAGGTTTACAAGCCCGCGCCATGCTCATAGCCTTTATGCAGGCGGTGATTCGCCGCCGCCGAGCCGAAACCCAGCTTGATCCTAGCTCGGACTTCTTAGCCATGATGTTGGTGAGCCAACAAGCGGAGCCAGACGGTGTCTTTACCAATGATTTGGTTGAAAACCAGTGTCTACTGCAACTGTGGGCATCCCATTACGAAATTAGCGGTTTGGTCTCCTCTTGGATGTATCAAGTGGGTCGTCACCCGCAATTTCTGGCTGAGTTGCGGGCTGAACAAGCCACCGTTATCCAGGATGCGTCCTTGTCAACCTCCCTTGCCAGCGACTCGCTCAAAGCAATGACACTTTTAGAAGCCACGGTGAAAGAGACCCTGCGAACCCTCCCCCCCACTTCTACAGCTAATCGACGTTTAACTCAATCTGTGGTCTTAGATGGGGTTCTCTACGAAAAGGGATGCACTTTAATTGCCGAACCTCGGATTGCCCATATTCTGCCAGAGCACTTTGCTCATCCTGAGGTCTTTGAGCCTGCCCGTTTTTTAGATGGAGGAGAAATAGATAAATATGCTTATATCCCTTTTGGCGGTGGCGTTCATGCCTGTTTAGGGGCACAACTGGCTATGGTCGTCTCCAAAATATTTGCCAGCCATTTGCTGCAAGAGTTTGATTGGCAGATCGAAGAGACAACCCAATTTGTGCAATTTCCCTTGAAAAAGATAAAAAATAACTATCGCATTGCGATAGCCAGAGGCCGACTGTAAGTCATCGTACGCCGTCATGCCCGTTAGTTGGCCGTCAATATCCTATTGCCGGATATATCCCTGTAGGGTGGAAACCACCGCTTCTATGGGGATTTGTTCAGACTCATGGGTAGCTCGCACCACCACTTCAACTTTCCCTTCTTTCAGGGATTTCCCCGTAACAAGCCGATAGGGAATGCCAATCAGATCTGCATCTTTGAATTTAACGCCAGCCCGTTCGTCCCGATCATCGAGGAGGGTTTCTATCCCCGCTGCCTTTAGGTCATGGTAGAGGGTTTCCGCTGCCGCCACTTGGGCTGGGTCTTTACCGTTGGGGATGATGACAATGGCGTGGTAAGGGGCAATGGCCACGGGCCAGATAATGCCATCTTTGTCATAGGATTGCTCCACCGCTGCTTGGGCTAACCGCGAAACACCGACCCCATAACAGCCCATCATTAAGGGTTGCTCTTGTCCCGCTTCATTGGTATAGGTGGCTCCTAGGGCCTGGGAGTATTTGGTCCCCAACTGAAAAATATGCCCAATTTCAATACCCCTAGCAGTTTGCAGTCGTTGGTTGGGATCATGGACTGCGCGATCGCCAACTTGGGCTGTGCGAACATCGACAATTTGCTCAGGTAGGGCTAAGTCCTTTTGCCAGTTCACCCCAACGTGGTGATAACCGACTTCGTTGGCTCCTGTAACAAAATTCTTGAGATCCACGGCGGTTTGATCGACTAGGCGCAAAAACTGGCTACATATGCCCTTAACCTTTTGGATATAGTCATCTCCTAAATCCGGGGCAATATAGCCGAGGGGGAGGGGTCGACTCGCCCATTTGGTCTGGGCAGAGCCATCAGGAACAGCCAAGGAAATGAGGGTTTTACCCTGGACGCGATCGCCCAGTTTTACCAACTCATTTTGCAGCTTGACTTCATTGACATCCTGATCTCCCCGAATACTGATCAAAACCAAAACAGTGGTGCCATTGTCATAGACGGCTGCATACAAAACCGTTTTCACCACCTGGGTAGGTGAGCATTGCAGCACCTCACACAGTTTAGCGATGGTATTACTGTCAGGGGTTTTCCGTTTTTCTAAGGTTTTGAACGTAGAGGGTTCAGGATCAGGGGGCAGAGACACCGCTTTTTCAACATTGGCGGCATAGTGACCATCTTCGGTATACAGAACTTGATCTTCTCCGGCTTCAGCGAGAACCATAAACTCTTGGGAACCTGATCCGCCAATGGCTCCAGAATCAGCATCCACGGCTCGATAGGCTAAACCACAGCGCTGGAGAATCTTGCAGTAGGCATCATGCATTTTGGCGTAGATAATTTTTAGGTCGGCCTCATCCGCTGAGAAGGAATAGGCATCCTTCATAATGAATTCTCGCCCGCGCATCAAGCCAAATCGAGGCCGGATCTCATCTCGAAATTTGGTTTGAATTTGATAGAGATTGAGGGGTAACTGACGATAAGAGCGAATCATATCTTTGGCGATCTCAGTGATCACCTCTTCATGGGTTGGCCCCAATCCCAACTCACGCCCTTGTCGATCTTGGAGGGCAAACATAATGCCTTCCGCTTGGGTATAGGTCTCCCAACGGCCTGACTCTCGCCACAACTCAGCGGGTTGCATTTGCGGCAGTAAACACTCTTGGGCTCCCGCTGCGTTCATCTCCTCGCGGACAATCTGAGACACTTTTTGCAGCACACGCCACATCAAAGGCAAATAGGCATAAATACCACTGCCCACCCGCCGAATATAGCCTGCTCGCAGCAGGAGTTTATGACTGGGGATTTCTGCCTCCGCTGGGTCTTCGCGGAGCGTCACAAACAGCATTTGCGATAGCCGCATTGTGTCCTCTTGCGCTTCAGTTGTTGCTTTAACAGTCTAGACGATCCAGACCCGCCTTAAACCCTGTTTTCATAACCACAGAGAGTTTTCTCTAGAGAGAAGGGATGCATGTTGTACAGTTACAAATATGTACAACGAAGACGACCTCAGCCTACTGGATGCTGAGGAAAACTTAGAAAGCCCTCTCGATTATATGGCGGCACTGGATGACCCTGCTGTAGAAGCTGCCAAGCCAGATGTCGAAGAGATGTTGCGGTTGCTAGAATCTACCAATGTTCTAGAGCAGATGATCGCAGCCCGATCTTTTTGCGAACTGCAAGATCCACGAGCCATTCCTCTCTTAATCCAACTCCTCTGCGATGCCTGTCCTTTGATGCGCGTCAGTGCAGCCTACGCCTTAGGACGTAATCCTAGCGATAGTGCCGTCTTACCTCTGATTCAGCAATTGGATCAAGATTGGAATGGTTATGTCCGTAAAGGTGTGGTTTGGGCCTTGGGCAATTGTCGCGATCGCCGAGTGCTAGCTCCTTTAGTCGATGCTCTCCAAAACGATATTTCCGCCGTGCGCCTCTGGGCTGCCAGCTCCCTAGGACAACTTTCAGAAGTGGCTGCTGAGGTTGCTGAAGCGGCTATTCCACCCCTCATCTACGCCCTAAAGACAGAACCCATGGCTCCTGTACGCAGTAATTGTGCTTGGTCCTTGGGACAACTGTGCCAAGCTATTCCTGGAGGGGAGACCTATGAGCAAGTGATTTTAGCCCTCATTGATGCCCTCCAAGATTCAGACCTAGGAGTGCAAGAAGATACCAAAAATTCGCTTCTGAAGCTTTCTGATCCCACTGGATTACAGGCAATTGAAGAACTAGAGAGCATGGGGTTGTTGTAGTGTAGCCCGCTGCTAAAAAATGCTTAGATTAGAGTAAAGACCTTGTTGTAGATCCCTTGGTATGTCTTTGAGTCAATTGCCAGGATTTTATGAGTAAACCCCTAATTGAACTCAAAGGAATTTGCAAGACCTTTGGTAAACATGTGGTTCTCAATGGAACCAACCTCACAATTTATCCAGGAGATTCCCTAGCCATCCTGGGGCCATCAGGAACTGGAAAATCAACGATCCTGCGGATTATGGCCGGTTTATTGGCTCCCGATGCCGGTGACGTTTACATCAATGGTCAACGTCGTTGTGGATCCTTAGATAACTTCGACAATCCCATTCGCATGAGTATGGTGTTTCAGCAAGCCGCCTTGTTCGACTCCCTCTCAGTGGAGGAAAATGTTGGTTTTTTCCTGTACCAGAATTCCACCCTATCGCGTCAGCGGATTCGGGATTTAGTCAATGAAAAACTAGAACTAGTCGGCTTACCTGGGATTGGCCATTTATATCCAGCCGAGTTATCCGGTGGGATGCGCAAGCGCGTCAGTTTTGCGCGGGCTATCTTAGATAATCCCGATGATGATTTGGATGACCCTAAAATCCTCCTTTACGATGAACCCACAGCGGGTTTAGATCCCATTGCCTCGACCGTCATAGAAGACTTGATTTTAGAACTCCAGCAAACCTCGGGATGCGAAACCTACGCAGTGGTGACCCACCAAAATAGTACGATCCGTCGCACAGGCAAGCGCTTGATCTTGCTGTATCAAGGACAAGTTCAGTGGCAGGGAACCTGGGATGAGTTAGAAGTTTCTGAGAATCCCTATTTGCAACAATTTATGAGCGGGAGTGTACAAGGTCCTATGGACTTGGTGGGACATTACCTTTAGGGTGTGTATGTCCACGTCAACGGCATTGATAAGGCTATGAGAACACGAGTGGTACGCGAAGGATCAGTAGGCTTGCTGGTGCTCTTTGGTTTGGGGCTGGTGACGGGTCTGATTTTCTGGATTCGAGGATTTAACCTGGGCGGTAGAGCCTACACCTTGGATGTTGAATTAGTGGATGCCTTGGGTTTAAGCGTGGGTAGCCCCGTCAAATTCCGAGGCGTCAAGGTGGGTCACATTATCCAAATGCGACCCCAGACTCAAAAGGTGATTGTGGAGGTGGAAATTACCTCCAGTAAGGTTTTGATCCCACGCCAAAGCAACGTTGAGACCAGTCAGTCAGGATTTGTGGGCCAAGCGGCGCTGGAATTTCGACCAACTGATTTGCAAGTGAGTGATGCCAATCTGGATGAATTAAGCCCTTTTGAACCTAACTGTGATCCACGGCTTATTGTTTGCCAAGGCGATCGCTTAAAGGGTGCATCGGGGAATAACTTAGAAGAATTGATTCGAGCGACGATGCAAATCGCTACTCAGCTAGGGGGCACAGACTTAAAAGCCACGTTAAATAATCTCTCGCAGGCTGCCGTTGATGTCAGCCAGCTCAGCAAAGATACAAAAGTGGCTCTCAAAGATGTCTCGCGGGCGGCTCGCAGTGTGAATCAACTCAGTTTAGATGCCCGCCAACAATTGCAAACCTTTACTGTGGCGACTCGTTCGGTGACCGCAGCCGCTCAACAAGTGAATCAATTGGGGAATGAAGTCAATACCCTAGTGCGGGTGAATCGAGGGACATTGGTGACCTCGTTGCAGAACTTACAAGCGGCGAGTCAGGAATTAAAAGTGGCCGTCAATGGTTTGAGTCCTGTGATTAGCCGGATCCATAAAAGTCAACTGATTGAGAATCTAGAACAGTTGGCGGCCAATGGCGCTCAAGCGTCGGAGAACCTGAAAACCTTAACCACCGCAATTAATAACCCCGCCACCTTGGTAGAGCTGACCCAAACTTTGGATGCCGCCAGGGTGACGTTCCAAAATACCCAGAAAATCACTTCCGATCTCGAACAAATCACTGGCAATGCAGAGTTCCGCCAGAATTTGATTCGCTTAATCAATGGCTTGAGCAAACTAATTTCATCCAGCCAAGATTTGCAACAACAAGTCCAGGTGGCTCAACAAGGCTCTAGAGTCCCTCCCCAATCCGTGCAGCCCAATGCTGAGCAGACAACTCCGATTCTCCGTCAAGATCCAAGTCAGAATCCGGTGAAACCCAGGCAGACTGATGATTCTTCTAACTAATGGTACGCTGGGGAGAAGATCTGCACACGCTTTGATTGAACCTCAAAATTATTAGGAAACACGACAGATGTCTTTTGATCGCTCACGATGGATTGCTGTAATTACGGGTGCGATCGCGCTCCTATTGGGGGTGGGTTATCTGCTGCTTGTGCAATTGCTCGACTCACGGGGGGAGATGATTCCTGCCCCCATGAGTGTGTTACAGATCCTAGAAACCACCCGTAGCGGTGGGAGTGGCTGCATGGGATCCCTTTTCAGCTAAGAGGGCTAAGGATTGTAAATCCTCCTACGGTTAGCTACACTGGTAATAGGTTTAGATCAATCTAAATAAACACGATTAGTAATTTTTTATTCATTAATCCAGCTTGCAAGTCCAGTAGATCTGCGCAGTGATAAGCCTCTTACGAAAACTTAGAACCCAGCTATAGGATTAACTGAGTGATTGCTTCTTCGCTTCCTTTAACCGCCCACCGATGGCAACAGGTCAGTTTTGCATCAACTTTATATCTCCGTCCGATTCTGGATTGCTTATTAGCCAATGTTCCTCCAGAAGATGAAGCCCAATTGCGCTTAGGATTGCAAGAGGCTCTTGTCAATGCCGCTAAGCATGGCAATAAGCTTGACCCCTACAAAACAATCTTCGTCCATTTCTCGATGAGTCCCACCCAATGTTGGTGGGTAATTACGGATCAAGGCGCTGGATTTAGTCCACCTGACCAATGTCGACTCCCGCCTCCGCCCCAACCGATTCCCGATGTGGGTTGCGAATGTGGTCGTGGACTCTATATTCTCTATCAAATTTTTGATCAAGTCTATTGGAATGGAGATGGCACAGAACTACGACTGTGCAAATCTTTTCAGCAATCAACCCAGCGGCATCTGTGCATGGGTGGCGTTGGCCTTCGCGACTAGTTAATATCTCTCAACTAAGCGTTATGCCTCAGACGAGGGCGCAAGCCTGTTCGTAAATCCCTCGTGTATGATGGAGTCGGCTACCCTGACTCTGCTTAACTTTTACCTATGACTTCTGGCCAGAATCAACGTTTTGCTCTGACAACGCCCCTTTACTACGTCAATGATGTTCCCCATATTGGCAGTGCCTACACCACGATGGCTGCCGATGCGATCGCTCGGTTTCATCGATTGCAGGGTCATGAGGTATTGCTGATTACAGGCACCGATGAGCATGGCCAGAAAATCCAGCGCACCGCCGAACAACTCGGCAAAGATCCCCAAGTCCATTGCGACGAGATTGTTGCCAGTTTTGAAACGCTCTGGCAACGCCTCAACATTCAGTACGATCGCTTTAGCCGCACCACCGATCCCCGTCATGCTGCGATCGTTGCCGAGTTTTTTCAACGGGTTTGGGACAAAGGTGACATCTATCAAGGCCAGCAAAAAGGTTGGTACTGTGTTGGTTGCGAGGAATTTAAAGAAGAACGGGATCTCTTAGCCAATCAACATTGTCCCATTCACAAGCGCCCCGTAGAGTGGCGAGATGAACAAAACTATTTCTTTCGCCTTTCTCAATATCAAGAAGCCCTACTCGAATTATTTGCTGAGCATCCTGACTTTATTCAACCTGCGAGTCGCCGTAATGAAGTACTTAAGTTTGTCGAACAGGGTCTGCAGGATTTTTCCATTTCTAGAATCAACCTCGATTGGGGATTTCCAGTCCCAGGCGACGATCAGCATACCCTCTACGTCTGGTTCGAAGCCTTATTAGGCTATATCACTCCCCTTCTAGAACCAGACGCAGAACCGACCTTAGCCAACGCCTTAGGGAAATGGTGGCCGATTGATCTGCATTTGATTGGTAAAGATATTCTCAGGTTTCATGCGGTCTATTGGCCAGCCATGTTGATGTCGGCGGATTTGCCCCTACCCAAGCGGGTATTTGGGCATGGTTTTCTCACCAAAGATGGCCAGAAAATGGGGAAAAGTTTGGGCAATACCTTAGACCCCATGGCTTTAGTCCATCGCTATGGCTGTGATGCCGTCCGCTATTACTTTCTTAAAGCCTTGGAGTTTGGCCAGGATGGCGATTTTAGCGAAGCTCGATTCATTGATGTGGTCAATGCTGATTTAGCCAACAGTTTAGGCAATCTTCTCAACCGCACCCTGAAAATGGCTGTCAAATATTGCGATGGGCAGATTCCTGATATTAATGTCCAGAATTTACCCACCGATCATCCCCTGGCACAATTGGGTCGAGAAGCAGGGCAGAAAGTGGCCACAGCTTACCAAAGTTTAAACTTTAGTCAAGCTTGTAACATTTGTCTGAGCTTAGCCAAAGCTGGGAACCAGTTCATAGACGAGCAAGCACCCTGGTCTATATACAAACAGGGTGAGTACGCCTTAGTGAACCAGATCCTTTACACAGTTTTAGAATCGGTTAGACTGTCAGCATATCTGCTCAGTCCGGTTATTCCGAATTTGAGTACGCAGATTTATCAACAGCTAGGGTTCCAGCTTGATTTGAATGTTCACCATGGGGAGGATGGAGCAGCTTTATATTCTGTTCATAGCAACTGGGGAGGATTACCTGTCAATCAAATGTTGGGTACCCCTCAACCTGTTTTCCAAAAATTAGAGCCTTTGCAAGCTGCATCACCCTAGTATCTGACTTGCCGAGCCTGATGGTTCTCACTGGAGGCAGTCCCAAGGGTATTGCATCGTTTTATTCACCCATTTGATAGAAAACTTCTTTTAAGAAATCTGAGGCTTTAATTTCCATGATGATCAATCCTGATATAGGCCATGACTCTGTATTTTCAACAGAGCAAGTTTTAGAAAACCGAGGGCGAATCGCCATTTTTATCGATGGCTCTAATCTGTTCTACGCCGCCTTGCAATTAGGGATCGAAATTGACTATACCAAGCTATTGTGTCGTTTAACCGCTGGTTCGCGGTTGTTGCGGTCTTTTTTCTACACGGGTGTTGATCCCACCAATGAAAAACAGCAAGGGTTTCTGTTATGGATGCGTCGCAATGGCTACCGAGTCATTACCAAAGAGCTGGTGCAGCTCCCCGATGGGTCTAAGAAAGCCAACCTTGATGTAGAAATTGCCGTGGATATGATGTCTTTAGTGGGCTGTTATGACACAGCTATCCTTGTTAGTGGCGATGGCGATCTCGCCTATGCGGTGGATGCGGTCAGCTATCGGGGGATTCGAGTCGAAGTGGTCAGCCTCCGCTCCATGACCAGTGATAGTTTGATCAATGTGGCCGATCGCTACATTGACCTAGAGGGGATCAAAGAAGATATCCAAAAAGCCTCTCGTTCAGCCTATACGTACCGCCCCTTAACGGGGATTAGTATTACGGAGCCTGAAACGAGCGAAGTCGTCGATTCCGCCTTTGAATAATTCGGGTGAGGATAGTTCATGGCGATCCTCAGACCGAAAAGCTTTGTCAACGCAGCAGCAGCCAAAATCTCTAGCCCATTGGTGTCTTTTTTGTTGTCTGACTGGAATATCCCTGAGCAATGTTGCCTGTACATTAGTTCCTCCTCTACCTACTCCCCCTAAGTCACCCCAGACCACTCTGAATCAGGTGATCTTCAAGCAGATGGATGCCCAGGGGCAACTTCTGTGGACAATACAGGCGACTAAGGCCGTCACCACGGATCCTCACCAGGTCTATCTCTATCGGCTCCGGGGTACTTTTTACGACCAGGGTAAAGCAATTTATCACCTGCAAGCCCGTCAAGGTCAGATTCGTCAGCAGCCTACCTTCATCCAACTCCAGGGTTCCATTGTCGTCCAAGATGTTGACCATCACAGTACCTTGCGCAGCCAACGGATCCAGTGGCATCCACAATCGGGTGACTTAACGACCCAATCTAAGGTTACCCTTGATCATCCCCATTTTCAGATTCAAGGGCAGCGTCTTCAGGCTTCGACTCGTACCCACCATACCCAAATTACCGGGCAAGTCACGGTTAACCTACCTGATCAGGGGGGCAATTACAAGCCGATCGCATGACTTGGTGGCCTCGACAACATCGGATTCAAGCCAGCAATTCTGAAGCCAACCCTTTTGTAAAACTTGTTTTGAATTCCAGTTCTGGACAGCCCGTCTTCCAACAACGCGCTCAGGCTGAGGGAATGGAGCTGTGGCTGCGATCGCAACAACTCATCCTGCATCCCTCTGCTCAGGTGAGTATCACCTCTCCTCAGATGCAGCTCAACAGTCAAAAGCTGATCCTAGATCTAGAGAAACAAGAATGGCAGAGTCCTCAACCGATCAAAATCCAGCATCAAGGCATCATAGCAACAGCCCAGCAGGGTAAGTTGAATGGGCAGGGGCAACTCCAACTGCTCAACCAAGTCAACCTCACAGGCTTACCCCAGCGTGGGCATCTGCAAACTCAGCACTTATCGTGGAATCTGATCACCCAACAGGTGGAGGCTCAAGGAAGTTTAGCGTATCAACAACCCTCACCCTGGCTGCACTTGACGGGCGCTAGAGCCGTTGGTAATCTGCGAGATCAAACGTTGCAAGTCCAAGGGGGAAGGGTGAGCGCTGATCTTGTGCCTTAGGGAGTCGGGGAGATGGGGAGGTGAGGGCAGAGGGGCAGGGGAGCTGAGGGGCAGAGGAGAACCCTAAGAGGGGGGGCGGTGGGTCATGATTTGGTTGCGTCTGAGATCTCCTAATACAGCGGGAGGTAGACTGGGTGTGAACTGAGGGAGGAGATCAGGCGCTGCGCCTAAACGCTGGGTTAATTGCTGCAAAATTTGATCTTGATCTTGGCGAAAGCCGTCGATATTTTCTCCCCGATTGATGATCGTGAACCAAACGGGGCCAAATTTGCGGGTGGGGATCACGCCTGTCAAAGCACTGACATCAAAGAGGGTGCCTGTTTTGACAAGGGCGGCGGTGGGGAGTTTGCGCTCTGCTAGGGTGCCGCGATCGCGCCCTGCCATCGGCAAGACATCAGCAAGGGTGAGTTGATGCCGTTGCAATTCTTGCTGAATCCCTTGCAGTAAAGCAACGGCTGCGCGAGGGGACAGTCGGTTCTCTTGTCCTAAGCCAGACCCATTGTGCAATACTATCTCTTCAGCAGGCACCCCCGTGGCTGCCCTCACCTGTGTGATCACGACGGATGAACCGCCCATGGCCGTGGCCAGGGTTTCTGCTAAAGCGTTGTTGCTATTGACATTCATCTGTTTGAGTAAGGCATAAAGCGGTAGGGACACATGATGGAACAAAAGCGTCGATGTTCCTGCCGCTGCCTCCCATTTCACAGTCCCAGCAATCTCGACATGGGGTTTAGCCGCCAAGGGAGGGGGCGGTGTATAGCCATTTTCTGCCGTGGGTTCATAGACTTGCCCTTGCAAACCCTGGCGCAGACGTTCACCGGATTGCAGAGGATCAGTCTGAAAATCCATGGTAAAAGAGCCAATAATCACTAAATTCCCTAAAACGCGCTGAATACCCAGCCGATTAAGGCTATGAGCCAAACTGATGGCTTCAGGGCCGACAAAGAGGGGATCACCGCCACCAACGATGATTAAATCTCCCTGTAAGACACCATTGTTAATTGAGCCTGTTGTCCGTACTTCCGTTATAAATTGATGATGAGGTTCCCAGGTTTTGAGGGCTGCTAAGGAGGTTGCTACCTTAGTTAGAGATGCTGCGGGTAAAGGGTGTAGGGCATTGTGATGAACCAGTAACTGATCTGACGTTTGCAGCCAAAAGCCTTGGTTAGTGGTGGAAAAGCCTTGATCAGACCAACGGGTAACGTAGGTTTGCCATAGCTTGGGAATCTCTAGATCTGGCGGATTGAGCTGGAGTAAATCCAGCATTGCCCAGTTGGGCGGAGGTTGATCTCCAAGAATACCTGCTGTGGTTAACCACAATGGGATAATCCCTGTACTAAACAGTTGCAACATGATTGACCCCCAGGATGCAGGATTCTAGGATGAGCAAGGCAGCGATCGCTAATGTTAAAGTTTTGTAGAAATTATTCGTGAACATTCAATGGGTCATTATGAACTTTTCCCTCATTCTGAATTAATTCAGGAGTTGATGCCCTGTGTCATCCTTGGGTTAAGAACCGTTCAATGAGGTCTAGCAGCTAGGGGTAGGGTAAAAAAGTATCAGAACAGTTAACTGAGCATCCTGGGATAGGAAATCGTATGCAAGATCTAAACAGAAATTCAGGAAATGGGCTGGAGAAGTCGATGAGTGATAAAGTCTGGCTCCAAGTTGTGGAATATGGCGTTGCAGGACTAGCTACCGCTGGAACTATCGCCACCTTAGTGGCCAAGCAAGCGGCGGCAGCTGCAGCGATACCGCTGACGGCATCAGTTTTTCTAAATTTACTGAATCGCCGTCACCTCGATCAACTCACACGCCAACGCACCTTTGCTGATACCACAGAAGTGCAGCGGCGACTCTCGGCTGAGGTGCAATCGTTGCGATCGCAAGTCGAAAATTTGCCAGCGTTTCAAGAGCGGTCTGATTACAACGATGTCAAAGTCTCCCTTACCTCCTTATCGGAGAGTGTCTCTACCCTAGAGCGGCAAATGATGGATATTCCTGCAGAGCAACCCTTAGCCGCCCTCACAACCCTTGAAGAGGAGATTAACCAACTGCGGGAATATCAGATTGATCTGACCCACTCCCTTGAAGCCTTGCAAAACCAGGTTTCGAGTGAGCCTGAAGCAGTCACCTTTTCAGAGAGCATCCACCAAGAACTGGCTGCCCTGCAAGAGGCTGTTGCCCAACTTTCTCAACCCACTCCGGACCCGATGGGGATGGCTCCTGATCTAGAACCCCTCCGTGCGGAATTACAGGGGATGTTAGCACCTGTACAACAGCAGGTTGCAGACTTATCGGCTCGGCTGGAGCAGCAAGGAGCCTCTTCTGTTGGTGCTACGCAGGCAGAACAGTTGACCCCCCTCTACAGCCAAATTGAAGAGATCAAAGTCAAGATGGACACGATGCTGGCCAATATCTCGGAAGAGATGGAGCTAGCCCGAGGGGCAATGGAAAATACCCAACATCAGGTCAATGAAGTTCAACAGCAATTAAGCGTTGCCAGAGAAGAGGCTATTCATACCCCCGGTGAATTGAACCTAGAAGCCTTCAATCAGCAATTACAAGCTGCCCTAGACCCTTGCAAGGGCAAATGGAGCAGTTGGCAGGCAGAATCAATGCTATCCCCATGGTGGATCCAATCGTGACTCAGGGGCAGGGTGAACAACTACAGGAGTTGCAACATCAACTCCATGAGTTAAGAATTCGCCTAGAAGAAGTCTCCAGTCAATTCGCTGCTGACATGACCAATCTACGTGTCAGTGAAATGCAAGAACCAACCCTTCCTCAAGGGGATGAAGCGGATAAACAAGAAAAACTGTCGGAACTGGATTCCCTTTTGGCTGATCTATCGTAACCTGAGCCAAAGGTGATCTGGGGACATTTGCTCAAGCAGGCTAAATCTCTTGGCTGGCTTTGATTATGCGAGTGGCGTTACGAGTAAAGCTGTTGCAATGTGTCTGCGAAGGTGGGATAGGAGATCGCTGCGGCGGTAGCCCGCTGAATGGTGGTGTTTCCTTGGGCATTGAGAGCTGCGATCGCCAGACTCATGGCCACTCGATGATCGCCAAAGCTATCCACCTCTGCCCCTTGCAACGGAACACCACCCCGAATTTCTAGACCATCGGGTTGTTCGGTGACATGGGCACCCATTTTTTGCAGTTGGCTGGCCATTGCCAGCAGCCGATCGCTCTCTTTTACCCGTAATTCTGCGGCATCCCGGATCTGGGTTACTCCTTGGGCAAACAGAGCCGCAACGGCCAAAATCGGGATTTCATCAATCAAACGGGGAATGATGGCTCCTTCAATCACCGTCCCTTGGAGCTGACGATGTCGGATATGGATATCCGCCACAGGTTCGCCTGCAACGGTGCGCGGATGGGCAAGGGTTAGGTCTGCCCCCATTTGCCTAAGCACCTCTAACACCCCTGTGCGGGTGGGATTGATGCCAACATTCTCAATCCAGACCTGGGAGCCTGGGACAATGGCTGCGGCCACCAACCAAAAGGCCGCAGAGCTAATATCACCAGGAACGATGATGGTTTGACCTTGAAGGTGAGCGGGTCCGGTGACTGTGACGCTACAGGTGTGAGGATCCACGGCAATATCCGCCCCAAATGCTGCAAACATGCGTTCAGAATGATCCCGGGACAAGGTGGGTTCGGTAATCCTTGTTTGGCCTTCGGTCATCAGCCCTGCAAACATCAGACAAGACTTCACCTGCGCCGATGCGATCGGGGAATGATAATGGATGGGTCGCAGGCTTTGTCCACGCACAGCCAAGGGTGCTAATGTATCGTGCTGACGCCCCCAAATTTGTGCCCCCATTTGCTGAAGAGGCTGAATCACTCGACCATGGGTCGACTACGGAGGGATGCGTCGCCAGTGACCGTAAACAAACGATCGGGATGAGCGGCTAGAATCCCTAACATCAAGCGCAGGGTCGTCCCGGAATTGCCCGCTTCCAGAATATCCGAGGGTTCCTGTAACTGCCCCAAACCAATCCCTTGCACCTGTACTTGGTTGGTATTGAGTTCAGAGATTTGTGCCCCTAAGGCGCGAAAACAGTGGGCTGTACTGCGGGGATCTTCCCCTAATAACAAACCTTGGATAGTGGTCTCTCCAGAGGCTAAAGCTCCTAGCATCAACACTCGGTGAGAGATGGATTTATCTCCAGGGACTGTCGTTTTACCCTGTAAGCAAGCGCTGTTGTCAGGTTGGATGACCCAGGTGGTGGCAGCGGCATTGCCAGTAGCAGGATGCAGGGTCAGCACAGGAGTAGACATAGGATAGCTCTGCGATCGCAAACAACAGACCAACCGTCATCCTACCGTGTTTTGAGAGATTGGCTGCTACCTTTACAATAGGCAGTGAAGGATGAGAACCTGACCATGGAACCTAGCGCTGTTAAAAAACAACTCATCTTTGCAGCGGTTAGCTGTATTACCCTTACCCTCGTGTGGGGTGTTCTGTTATCTGTAGCTGTAAACCGAAGTTTAGAAGCACTGCAAAAGCGGCAAGATATCGAAATTTTGCCATCCGGTCAAAGGGAGGGTGCCTCGCCACCGCAACCCTTTTAAGGGCAGTAAGTTGCCCTATCGCTCCAAAATCTTCCTAATCCCAAATTCAGGTGACCTATGTTTTCTCCTCGGTCTACTGCACATTGGTTGAAACAATTTTTTTTGCTTATTGTTGCTGCTGTTATCCTCTGCGGAGTGGTGGCTTGTCTTCCTATGGGCGCTACTCGCCCATTTCCTACGGCAAGGGATAAATTTCTTTGGCCTTTTTCATCCGCTTCTCCATGGAATATGCCGATTGGTTCGCTGGCTGATTACATGCCAGCAAAGATAAAACCTGCGCTTCGTTTCACAGCAGATCAAGAGTATATTTTTCGGCTCAAAACTAGGGATCCCTACCGCCCCCTATACAAATATGGCTCTTGGAAAAAGCGCTGCTCTGGTAAAAAACGACCCATGGGTAAACTCCCCATCCCTGATGATCTGATTGTTCCAGATGCTCGTAAAGGCTATACCCCCAACAATACTGCCGCTTTTTTACTGCCAAATGGACGAACGATCGTGCAAGTGGGTGTTCTAGCTCGTTGTCAAAAAGGAGACCCCATCTATGGTTGGCGCTTCCCTAATGTTGACATTTACGGTATGGGAATGGGGGGTACTCACGGGGGGTCTGGTTTATCTGCGATCGGGGGTTCAATTCGCCGGGGTGAGCTCACCAGCGATCAACCCATTCGCCATACCCTAAAAGTTCTGCTCTGGGGGAAAAAATATCTTTACTACTCCAAAAAAATTCCTGGTTATCGTTGGCCTGCGGATCGAGCCGATAAGTATGCGCCTAAACAATATCGTGGCACCAATCCTCAATTCGTTCAAGGATCACTGCTGGCTATTCCCCCCCAAGTCACTGTCGAGAGTCTGAAACTACAAACCCAACCTGGTAAAAAGCTCTTTCATGCTTTACAGGACTATGGTGCTTACGTGGTTGATGATTCTGCTTGGGATGCCTATGGCTTTGCAGTCGAAAAAGGTGTGCCAACGGAGTTTCAAGAGGCCTATGGTTATCGTTTTGAGTATTTTAAGGGTTCACATAAGAAGCCATTTCATACCGATATTGTCAAGCTATTTAACGCACTCCATATTGTTACAAATAACGACCTCAGGAGCGTTGGTGGAGGGGGAACTCCTCGGGTACCACTAGCCCCGCCCCTTTACCCGGCTTCTTCTAAAGTAAGGTAGAGGACTTGCCCATAAACCCTTGACCATCACCTTATGAGGTATTCCTGTTTAGATAAAAGGTTCCCCTTGGCGATGAAATCCTAGTTGCTCATAGAAAGAAGGCAGCAGATTGTACTTGGGCATAGAGGATATATCATGGTGGGTTTTTTCGCCATGACCAGTAGGGTTCTCAAGATTTTCGATGGGGGTAAGAGTATTGCATATTAGATTTAGAAAACAACAAAGCGGTTGTTACCGCTGCACTGATAATAGCCATTGTGAGGGATACTATGATGATTCGTTATTGGAACCCCATTGAAGAAGCAGATGCTATTCGTCACCAACTAGATCGTCTCTTTGAGGGTATGGTTGATACCTATACCTCCCCTACAGTTTGGACACCTGCTATTGAACTCTGGGACGAGGGAAATACCTTTATCCTAAAAGCCTTTTTACCGGGTGTTAGCGCTGAGGATTTAGATATCCAAGTCACTCGTGAATCCATTTCTATCTCCGGTCAACGGCATCCTGATGAGTTGACAGAAGGAACGCGACGATTGTACTCCGACATTAATTATGGTCACTTCCGACGTGCTACAAAACTCCCCGTTGCCGTTCAAAACACTGAAGTTAAGGCATCCTTTGACCAGGGTATTCTCATCCTCACCCTCCCTAAGGTTGAAACGGAGCAAAACAAAGTCGTGAAAGTCAATCTCTTAGGTAGCCATGAATCTTTCCAAACTGCTTTAGAGGCTAACCAAAACACTGATGTAGCTTGAGTCTATTTGTTTCTGGCCTCAAGTTCCTGTGCTTCAGCACTGATTAAGGATTGCTATAACTGAAGTTAAAAGTGCCCATAGAGTCTTGAATAGTCACGACAACAGCCCTTGAGGGGATCTTTTCTCCTCAAGGCTTTTTACAGCAGTTTTCAGATTCATAGGGTACAGCAAAAGCTTGTGCGGAAAGGAAAATACTGGGACTAATGAGCCTCATATACTTGAAATATGCTGTATATGCTCAGTTTCTTGCTGATTCGATCAATTCTCAACAGAAATTACCCCCAAGTCTCGATCAAGTAAACATTCATAAGAAACCCCGTCATGAATTAGGTATAAATCCTCAAGATCTGCTATGACTGACATACAAACTGAACGTTCGAGTCATGTTTCTGGGAACCACGATAGAAGCAACAGTGGTCCGTGTGGTCGATGGGGATACCATTCGAGTAAGGTTTTCTCATCTGGAGCCAGAGAAATCCCTGCGTATCCTGAATTTAGAAACAGAAGAATCTAATTCTGGCAGCAATAAGTTGATCACACCTTGGGGACAGCAGGCCAAAGAACGGGCGCAGCAATTTTTCCAGCCTGAGGATCGGGTGACGCTGGAATATCCCGGTACCGAACCTGTGGAAGTTTGCCAGCGCCGCTATCAAGATAATTATGGTCGCCCGCTGATTCTGATTCACAAACAGGGGGTGGATTATCAAGAAACAATGATTCGAGAAGGCTATAGCCCTTATTTCAACAAATATGGGAATGTTGCCTTTGTAGAATATCATCACCGCTACTTACAGGCTGAGCGTGCAGCCCAACAGGCTAATGTGGGGATTTGGAACCCAGTGGCGACCAATGGTGCCGAGGTTCATAATTATGCGGCGTTAGGGGTTTGGTGGAATCTCCGGGCTCGGCTTATTGATGAGTTTCGCCAGCTCAAGACTCAACATCAGACTCTGCTTAACTCTCGATTGGATTTTGAAACAATTGTTGCCAAAGCTAAGAGCCATGAGCAAGCGGTTGTGTTTACGGAGTTGCGATCGCTCAGACGCATCACCCCCACGAGTGCCCGCATCGAAATTGGTTCTGTTAAACAACCCTTTAATCTTTATATTCCTGACACTGAATCTCCAGATGGCCAAGCTTTAGTTAATCTGCTGCATCACCGCTATTTCAGTACCGATGACTATCCTAAGCGCAGCTATGCCTATGTTACCGGGCAGTTACGCCTATTTAACAAAAATCCCCAAATTACCGTCTACTCAGCATCCCAAGTTGTCGATTACCCGTCAACTCTATAAAGCCTCGAATAAACCCTGAATATCGACAAGGGTGATAGCACTGACCTCTTTATGCAGCTTGTATTGTTGTGGAAGCTGAGTCATTACGACAATGACGGTTTCAATAGGTGGACAACCTGGCTCATGGCAAGCAAGCTGGCTAATGAAGATAGGGATTTCTGGATCCAACTCCAATACTGTCTGCACCCAAGACTTAACTTGTGTGATTTCGGCTGAATGAGCTTTGGGTTTGAAGGTTTGAAATAAATCCATACTGCTCCTTCGGTGGTGAGAACCTATGAGAAACCTTGGCCACGCTGACTTGGAGACCAGAGTTGCCATTCACCCCGTTGGTCTCCTACTGCTAAGGTGCTGCCATTGGGTTGCCAAGCCAAACAAGACAATCCAGAGGCTGAGCCTTTGCAGCTTTGCACCCTCTTGTGACCTTGTTGCCAAAGACAGATATAGCCATCCGCACTAGCCGATGCTAGCAGAGCAGTGCCCGGTTGAAAGGCGATCGCATTCACCTGTTGCTGGTGCCAATCCAGCACTTGGGCTGTCCAGTCTTGATCTCCCTGCTCCTGCTTTTGCCAGGTCAGGATGCCCGTCGTACTTGCAGCAGCCAGTAGTGGCGCTGTTCCTACTGGCACCGTTGACCAAGCCAGTTGACGAACCTTCCCTGGGAAACCCGTCATTCGCCATGGGAAAGGGAGATCCCAGGGCCAAACCACCAAGCTTCGATCCAAGTTACCAGAGGCCAGATAATTGCCATCCGCTGACCAAGCTACTCGAATACTGGCTGTGGGAAGTTCGCGGACATCGGGATCCGCATCTTTGTCCTCTAAATTCCAAATTTTGACACTCTGATCCCCCGCCACTGCTAAATAGTCGCGCTGGGGATGCCAAGCAAGATCCAAAACCGTCGAGGAAGCAAAGGGCAAGGTTGTACTGACTTGCTGGGTTTGAGCATCCCAGATCTGAGCATAACGTCCCAGACTAAAGGCCAACTCCAATCGATGGGGATGCCAGAGGAGATGCTCCATCCAAGTTGAATGGGGGAGCCGCGTCAGCAATTGCGGGGTTGCAGATGTCATCTGCCAAATATAGAGGCTACCATCCTGTCCCCCCGCTGCCAAGAACTGACTGTCATGGGAAAAGTCCAAGGTATCTACAGACTGACCAGATGCTCTTTGCACCTGTACCAGGTGTTGCGTGATCACATTCAAACATTGAATCTCTCCTGCCGCCGAACAAACGGCTACTTGTTCACCGTTGGCAGACCAGACGATGGCCGTCACATAATCACTGAGGGTACCTCGCCATTGTAGGTCTAGACGGGGTTGGCTTAGACTAGGCAAGCTCGAAAATCCTCTTTTAACTTGACTTCATCGAGATTTCGACCAATAAACACCAGCTCATTTTTGCGGGTTTCATGGGTTTTCCATGGGCGATCGGCTCGCCCGTCAAATAACATATGGACGCCTTGAAAGACGAATCGCCGATCTTCACCAGCGATGCTGAGAATCCCTTTCATCCGAAAAATGTCTGATCCTTGGGTTTGCAGCAAATGAGCTAACCAGCCATTCAACCGTTCGCCATCAATGGCTCCTGATGCAGTCAGGGCAACGGAGCTAACGGTCTGATCATGTTCATGGGTATCTTCTCCCAGAAAATTGGGATCAATCTCCAATGCGCGGTTGAGATCAAAGGCACTCACGCCCAGGATAGAGTCCATAGCCACGGCTGCATCCTGCGTCCGATAGATCTTGGCCATCGCATTCATAGCACGAATCCGATTTTCTAGGGTTTTGAGGTTTGCCTCACTCACCAAGTCTGTTTTGTTGAGAAGGATGACGTCTGCAAAGGCAATCTGTTCTTGGGCTTCATCGGCTTCCCAATGCTGGTGAATACGCTTGGCGTCGACAACGGTGACCACGGCATCCAAATTCAGTTGAGCCTGCATATCTTCATCCACAAAGAAGGTCTGAATCACAGGGGCTGGATCGGCCAGTCCCGTCGTTTCGATAACGAGATGGTCGAATTTGTCCCGGCGTCGCATCAAGTTACCGATAATGCGAATGAGATCCCCCCGCACGGTGCAACAGATGCAACCATTATTCATTTCAAAAATTTCTTCATCCGCATCAATAACCAGTTGATTATCAATGCCCACTTCCCCAAATTCATTGACGATCACAGCGACTTTTTTGCCATGTTCGTGGGTGAGGATGCGATTGAGTAAGGTGGTTTTGCCAGCTCCCAGATAACCCGTCAGCACGGTAACGGGAACGGTATGGTCTGCGATGTTGACCATCATTGAATATCCTAATTAGGCCTGTTTTAGATAATGATTATCATTCTATTAAATAATGGCCTTTATCCTCCAAGTTCTTAACTAAATTTCAACTATCGGTGGTTAGCCCAAAGCCAGGTCAGGGAGAGTTACACCGCCCGTTGAACGGTAATGGACTTTAAGCACTTGGGGCAACGGTTAAGGCTAAGGTAGGTTTAGTTAGGGCTGGAACGATGCGATCGCGCGCCATTCTCGCCCCTGCTAAATTTCTAGCCACAGGTCCAATCTGCAAACCTGCGCCACTGCCCATCAAGAACAGTTCGCATCCCGGCCAGCGTAGATGTTCATCCAAGACTGGAAGTCCTTGAATCCAAGTAGTGGGAAAAGTGGCCTGAATGTCTTGTAGCAGGGGATGATCCGGAAGAGCCAATCGGGTTCCCGTGGCCAACCAAATCCGTTGAATGGGGAGATGGTCTATACAAGTATGCTGGGTTTGCAGGTGGCAACGGACTTGCCACTGTTGTCCCAACCAATGAGCCTGTTGTACCTGGCATTGTTCATAACAGGTGACTTGACCTTGCCGTTCTAAGCGCCGCAGTTGAAGCATTAACTCTGGGGTCAAAGAGCCGCCATTTCTCGCAGTTTGGATCATGTGCGAACGCTGCTGCCAACTGGGTTCTGCCTGGAAGCCTTTCAGGTATTTGGGACCTAACCAACCAGGTTCGGCATCAAAAATTTTGTCGTAATAGTGGCGACGAGCCATCAAAATCACTCGCGCTCCTTGTTCCACTGCCCCAATGGCTAAATGACCACTGGTCAATCCACTACCGACAATCAAAATCGTTTCACCCGCCAGAGTCATCTGGCGCAAGTCGAGATCACTGGCATGGCAAAGACAATCTGACGGATAAGGGGTGGGGATAGTCTTCACCCAATCCGGCAGATGGGCAGGACCGCTACCTGTGGCTAGGACTACTCGCCGAGTCCAAACGGATTGACCATTATCTAGGATCAAGTGAAAAGGCCGCGATTGTGATTGGGGTTCTAGGTATAGATGCTCCACTCGCGCTTGATAAACCCGATCTTGCAGTTGCCAGCGTTGCACCACATCTTGGCAGAAGTCATCAAATAACCTCGTCCCTGGTCGGTCATAGGGGGGAAATAATTCCCGGTGCCGATAGCTTGCAAAGTTGCGAAGGGCTCCTGCATGGGGGTCAGGATGATGCACTGCGGGCGATCGCAAATGGGGTATTGCTAAAGTGGCAAACTGATGATGCCATTTCTGCATCCAAGTTCCGCTCGGATCGAAAACCAGGAAGCGCCGAGCCATATCCTTGCGTTTTTGCAATAAATGGGTCACTAACGTCAGGGCATGAGGACCTGCACCGATAATAGCGATATCGGTCATGAGGGTAGAGGTTGATGCAGGTGGTGAGAATTGACGCTGAAGCATAACAATAATATATGATAATGATTATCATTATATAGCGGTCTTTAAATTCATAAAATACAGCAAAAGCTTCTACAGAAAGGAAAGTATTGGGACTAACGCTCAGCGGTGGAGAATTAACGAAGCTGTTCCTGGCCATTGGCTTATCCAAATCGCCCAAGCTGTTACTCCTGGATGAACCCACGAATCATCTGGATTATCTGGCTCTGTCAGTTTCAAGGAGCCTTCGTGATCGTCTCCCACAAGCCCTTCTTTTTAGATCAAGTTATCCACACCACCTGGGAACTAACGTCTGAGGGTTTGCAGGTGTATGGGGGCAATTTCTCGCTGTATCGAGAGCAAAAGCAGTTAGAACAGGCGGCATATGTTAGGTCTAGATTCGACAGCAGCATGGTTACAAGGGGGCGCTTTGGGTGATTTCTCATGATCTCGATTTTCTCAGCCGCATTAACGTGACGCGATCGCTGCGTTTGCAATCTCAAAGTTTACAACAAACCATCTATCTTCCGAGCCAGCGATTGGATTACTACAATGAATTATCAGATTTAATGCATTAATAACTGGACAAGTTTCTCAGTAATGGGATATCCAGTTTGCTGCTCAAAGTAGATAAACATGGGGCTGGGATTAGCTTCTAAAAATACATAGTCCTGAGTTGGGGTTAATCGCCAATCGATCGCAGTCCACTGAAGTTTCAAGGCTTGTCGAATTGCTAGAGACTGATGGTGAACTGCTGTGGGTAAATCAACGGGAATCAGCTCGGCAGATGAGTCTTCTCGAAAATCTAAAGAAGGGCTGCGAATCTCAGCCGAGAAGACCGCATCACCAATCACATAGGTACGAATATTAGTCCCAGGAATAAATTCTTGGAAGGTGGCGGGAGCCAGACTAAGGGCAAGCTGCAAACGCTGAGGTTCTAGGTGCGCTTCCGTCACCAACTGGGTATGGGTGCCCCCATACACGGGTTTGTAGATCACTTTAGGCTGTGACTGGACAAAAGCAATAACTCGGTTGGGGTCATTGCTGACCAATGTCCTAGGGATCTTCACGCCCAAACGCTGGATGGTACTCAGTTGTAAGGGTTTTTCCTTATGGAATTGATACGCTTCCCAAGAATTGATCCACTGGGTGGGATGGGCTTGGATGAGCGATCGCACCAAACTCATCGAGTCATTGTAAGCAATGCGTTGCTGTTCTTGATCCGCTAATGTTGGGATATAAACCCCAGCAATCTGTCGCCAAAAAACACGATGAATATCCTGGAGCATCCATTCACAGCCATCTTCCCAAAGGATTGAACCCTGGTAAGTTTCAGCTTGCCAAGAGAGTCGTAGACGTGTGGGGAAATAGTGCGTCTCTAAATACCGAACCCTCGCTCCTGCTTGCTGAAGAGCCAACTGCATATGGGTAACATGGAGATCTGAAGGATGCCCCAAAATCAAAACCTGCATGGGTTCTGATGTCATCGGATTCAACCGCCCTCTTCTCCAATGGCTAAGGTTGTTGCGTCGGGCTTATCATCATGGGGGTAGGGAAATCCCTTCGGAAAATCAATGGGCCATCCGTAGCTACTCCCTCCTTCAGGAGGAATGCTAAGTGCCGCACTGACATTTCCTCCAGACTCGCCGGATTCGTTGGGCCCTACAGCAGTTAAGGTCTGGGACACACCGCCTTGAATTGAGGCGGATTGCTCGTCTGTTAATGAGTCAACTTCATCTAGGTTAAGGGCTTGTAATTCATCAATATTGAGATCGAACGGGTGGCGCATGATTATTCTCCATAGTTGTTTAATCAGTGACTAAACAATGGGGAAAAGAGCAGCACATCTAGCAATAGTCAATTCTGTCACTAGTGGTTCATGGCTATTCAGTCAGTATAGGATTTATCATAGCTTCAACACACTTTTACGCACTATCTTTTTAGATTTATAGGGAGATTCATGCTGTAAACCCTTCAGGGCATGGAGTTGTGGAGTATAGACCCGTAAAGTGACACTCAAAAGTGTCACTTTTGAGAATAGGTTGGGCAGCCATCGGGATATTCTATATCCAGTGAGGAGTGATTCAGATGAAAAGCTCTTGAGGTCGAAACACGGCAAGACTCTCAAGAGCTTTTTATTTGGAAACATAGATTTCCTGGTGAAGCTATGTTTGGTTAAGGTTCT
>JAAUOM010000010.1 GCA_012034865.1 Acaryochloris sp. CRU_2_0
AAGAGATTCGTGCGGCTGAGGATCCTGAGTTTGAGACGTTCTATACCAAGAACATCTTGTTGAATGAAGGTCTAAGGGCTTGGATGGCTCCTCAAGACCAAATCCATGAAAACTTCATCTTCCCTGAAGAAGTTCTACCTCGTGGAAACGCGCTTTAGACTCAGCAATCGAACGATAAAGTTTAACCTAAAGACCCCGGCGAACCGGGGTCTTTTTTGATCCAGCTTTCTGCGATAATGGCGTTGCGATCGCCATACCACTCCCACTGGCACTTCCACTTGCTCCTGCTTTTGTCGTACATTTGAATATCAGTGGATAGGGAATCAACCACTTTGAATTTGTCTGAAGCTTTTCTAGAGGATTAATGAATCAAGACTCTTATCTCTCAAATAAACCTATCGACGTCAATGAAAGACTGATTTTTGCCCTTGATTTTGAGAGCAATGATCAAGCCAAGAAGATCGTAGAAACCTTGGGGGATGCTGTCAATTTTTACAAGCTGGGGCTAGAGCTTTTTATGGCTGGCAGCTATTACGAGATGGTTGATTGGCTTGTTCAGCAGGATAAAAAGTATTCGTTGATCTGAAGTTTTTCGATGTGCCTCAAACCGTAGGCTCTGCGGTCAGACAGTTAAAAAATAAAGGCGCAACTTTTACTACCGTGCATGGGAACGACAGCATTTTAAGCTCGGCAGTCGCAGAAAAAGGCGATCTAAAAATATTGGCTGTAACCGTTTTAACCAGTTTAGATCGTAGCGATCTAAAGGATCTAGGCTTTCAGGTTGATGTCGAACAACTCGTACTTTCAAGGGCGAAGAGATCTTTAAATTTAGGATGTGACGGCGTTATTTCCTCTGGGCTGGAAGCGCGAGGATTAAGAGATAGCTTAGGAGAAAACTTTTTAATTGTCACCCCTGGTATTAGGCCTGTTGATAATACAGACGATCAAAAGCGAACAGTAGACATCGAAGAAGCTTTCTTGAACGGAGCAGATTATATTGTTGTTGGCAGGCCCATCAAGCTTGCTGACGATCCATGTCGGACTGCATGTGCATTCCAAGAGCGGATTAGAAGAGTGTTTGAAGGCTAAATTTTTGCTGTGAAATTCCACAATAGGCTCAACCGTTGCGTTGAAGTTGAAGGTAAAACCTACTGGATGAGTCGGAATGTCACGGTTTTGACCGTGATCTTTTTCCAAGCCATTATGCAGCATTGTCTAGAAACTTACTATAAAGAGATTTGGCCTGCTTAACCGTTGAGTAGCTAGGGATGGCCATACACTAGCAGGTATGGTTTGTAGCAATTTTCATGAAGAGGGGAAAGGGTTCATGTCAGCACCGACGGCCACTTTGTTAATTTCCTGTCCTGACCAGCGCGGCTTGGTGGCCAAAATTGCTAGTTTTATCTCCACCCACAACGGCAATATCATTCATGCCGATCACCATACTGATTTTACGCATCAGCTCTTTCTCAGCCGTTTGGAATGGAGTTTAGAAGGGTTTCAGTTGTCGCGATCGCAAATCGGCACCACCTTCGCCGACCTGGCAGAATCCTTGCAGGCCAACTGGCAACTCCATTTTTCAGATACTGTGCCGCGCATGGCCATTTGGGTGAGTAAACAGGATCACTGTTTGCTGGATCTCCTCTGGCGACAACAAGCTGGCGATCTGCCCGTCGAGATTCCCCTGATCCTTAGCAATCATGACACCCTGCAAGCGATCGCCAAACAATTCCACATCGATTTTTACCATTTGCCCATCACGCCGGATAGTAAAGTCCGTCAGGAAAAGCAGCAACTGGCTCTCCTCAAGCAATACAAAATTGATTTGGTGGTCTTGGCCAAGTACATGCAAATCTTGAGTCCCCAATTTGTCGCCGCCTTCTCCTCCACGATCAATATTCATCATTCCTTTTTGCCTGCTTTCCCCGGTGCTAATCCCTACCAACGAGCATACAAGCGCGGGGTCAAAATCATTGGAGCTACCGCCCACTATGTGACTCAAGACCTCGATGAAGGCCCCATTATTGAGCAAGAGGTGATCAGGGTCAGCCATCGGGATTCGAGTGCAGAGTTTATTCGCAAGGGCAAAGATGTAGAGCGCTCCGTGTTGGCCAGAGCCGTTCGCTTGCATTTGCAAAACCGCGTATTGGTTTATAACAATCGGACGGTTGTGTTTGATTAAGTTATCTTTGCTGGCACAAAAGGGCAAAAGTGTAGCAGTATTTCGATATGCAGAAAATTCAGGAAAATTTTGACTAGTGCCCAAATAATTTGGGCACAATAGCTAGCAGTAAACCGTTATAGGATAGCAATGTCAGCTTTTGATCCTGAATTCTGTCGTAATGAAAGAGATGTTGAAGGCAAACTAATCATTCAATATTTGCTGCCCGAACTGGGATATACCCCAGAAACGTGGCATCAAGAATGGTTCTTCGGAAATATTCGCCTGGATTTCTTAGCTTTTAAAAAAAGAATCTTTTCTTATGCCCTGGATGGAGATACAAATCCATGTCTGATTATAGAGACAAAGCATCCTAAACAGGATTTAGAAGTCCATGTAGTTCAACTAGAATGCTATCTAAACAGGTTAAAAGTAGAATTTGGTTTGCTAACTAATGGTAGAGAAATCAGAATATACAAACAAAGCCAAAATATTCTTCATTTATTATTTCGCTGTTTTGGTAAAGAGGTCCAAAACAATATTGGACTAATTAGAGAAATTATTGGACACGAGAATCTAAGTCAGAAAGATTATAGCTCAACTCAAGCTAATAACAAAATATCTGAGAATATAACAGCTAAACAAATTAATCAAACCAATCCTGAAACTAATCCAAGGGAGCAAAATATGAAAGTAATTACCATCTATCATAATAAAGGCGGTGTTGGGAAAACAACTGTATCAGTAAATCTTGCCGCAGCATTGCAAAATAAGGGTAAAAGGGTTCTTCTAATCGATATTGATGCACAAGCCAATTCAACCTTTTCTACTGGATTAGTCAAGTTCCAGTTCAACGAAGACGATAATCTAAAAGATAACAACGTCTATCACCTAATTGAGTCTGGAGATTTTAATTTCATTTCAGATCTAAAACGCGATCGCAATTATTTAATAGCCCAGAGATTGATGTTATTCCATCTCATATTAATTTGATTGACAATCAAGATAAACTAACTCGATTTGCAGCTTCAAGGTTCCGTCTTCATCATAAAATACAGCAAGCTAAAGATGATTATGATATTGTTATAATTGATGCTCCTCCTTCAAGGGATGTTTATGCAGAGATAGCATTGATTGCTGCTGATTATCTGATTATTCCTTCTGATTTAAAACCCTTTGCTAATCAAGGACTTTCTAATGTCAAGGATTTTGTCGCAGAAATCGATGAGACACGAACAAGTATAGGGAAAGATAAGCTGAATGTTATCGGTGTTTTACCGTCTAAAATTTTAAGCAATAATAAATATATGAACTTTGTTTTTCCCAAGCAAAAGCAACAATCATAGATCATTATGATTTTCCAATTATGGAAAGCATTATCTATGAACGTATGGCCTTATCAAATTGTCTCAACAAAACCATTATGGCTGGAGTTCATAATTTACCTGATCCAAAATCTATTTTTGAGTTTGACAGAGACTCCGAATCTGTCAAAGAGTTTAGGAATTTGGCTGCTGAGGTCTTGAACAAGATTAGCGAGTAAGAAATGACTGAATATTATTTGGTAGACGTCAAAAGTATCTCTTCCAATCAACGCCGTTCAAGCTTTAATGAAAATGATTTAGATAAACTTGCAAGAAGTATTCTTGATTCTGAGATATTACTCAAACCATTAATTTTAAATCAAACAGGCCCTGAATCTTATGAAGTTATTGATGGCAATTTTGAGTATTATAGTGCTGTCAGAGCAAAGGAAATTAATCCTAGAGGTGGAGAAATGGTGAGTGCATTTGTGATCTCACCGAAAGACCAAAAAATATAACTGAACAACTCTCTATTCTTAATGCAGCTATTAATCGAACTGTAAGTTCTCCAAGTATTCCAATTAATAATACCGAATCGGATCAACGGTTATCAAATCTTGAAGCTCATGTAGATAGAGCAATTGCAGATATTAAAGATGAATCTAGGAAAGAATTTCAAAGGCTTAATAACCAAATCACTGACCTAAAAACCCAGCTTCCTCAAAAAATTGAAGCTCTAGAAGTCCTTAACAACTTTGGTAAAGTTGAGCTTACTTTAAAACTGCAAATGGCTAGTATCAAAGGCAAAACAGCCGAGAAAATCATTACAAGCATACTTAAGGAACGTAAGAAGCAAGGTTTTAGCTCCTTTTCTGATGTTGTCAAACGTGTGGAAGGATTAGGCGATAAAAGAATGGTGGCAATTCTTGATGCCTGGAATGGAACATTTTAGATTAGCAATCCTAAATAATTTATGAGAGTGAATAGGCTGCAATTCTTTGGTCAGAGCCGTTCGAGCGTTTTGTAAAGGACAGCCGGCTTGATAGCTCTTAGCTTACTCAAATACAGGCGGCCACAAGTCAGTGACAGGCACTTCCCAACCTGGAAGCAGGTCTGGGACTGTCAATTTGTCCCCGTCTCCTAATACAGTCGGAGGTTGATTCTGTCGTCGGATTTCCACCGTGTGATCCTCTGGATTCACCAGAAGCCCAACCACAGTTCCTTGAGCCAAGAACTCGTCAATCTTGTCTCGCAACTCGTTAACCTGATCCGTCGGAGATTTCACCTCCACCATCAAATCGGGGGGAATGGTGGCATAACCACGAGGAGAACGGGGAAGACGCTCAGCCCGAATAAATGAAACATCTGGCGCACGGGTATTCTCAAGATTGAATCCTGCACTGGAACCTGTAATTCGCCCAAGATGACGGGGTTCAACCCAGTTCCACAGTTTGCCGCCAACCCGAAACGCAACTTCATCCGACTCATAGCCAGAAGGACTCATGACAATAATTTTTCCATCAACCAACTCTAACTGATAGTCAGGATAGTGAGCTTGTAAGTTTTCTAAGTCTCTAACAGTGAGTGACATCATAAGGGGAATGGGAGATCGCAGCCTTTGCTATTTATTATGGCACCGATGGAATTGAGATTATATTCTCCCCTATCCCTCTACCTCCGGTGGGTAGGGCAATAACCTCTGCTAATACCACAAGGGTTCCTTAAGACGCTATTCAATGGCCGTTGAACCAGGGGCACAAACGATGGTGGAACCCACTAGTTTGGGCTGTTTGGGGGGTGCCTTTGAGGGTTGATTAGACTTGCAAATGGTGCTGAGGGGAATACTGGCTTCTTGGGCATAAACAGCGCCTGTATAGCTAAAAATTCCGGGTTGCTTGGCGATCGCAACCACGATGGCCTTCTCTTCATTCGCTTCCAACACTTGCAACCGATAGTCACGGGTATTATCTGGCAGATTATCGATGGCGAGTTCGTTTAGATTGGTGGTGAAACGGCCATTGACGAGCTTGATCGCTTGCTGCGATCGCAAAATCTCCCCTAAATAGGTTTGACCGGAATCTTGCTTAGCGATCGTGCCCTTTTTCTTGACGTCTTGGTGGACTTTAGCGATCAATTCTTTGTCTGTGGCTGAATGTTGGCCCTTGGTGGGGGAGATAGCAACAGGAGGTGCTTTTTGAGAACGCTGAGTTGTTGGTTTGGTCGGGGCCGGAGGAGAAACACCCGGAGAAGCCTTCTCAGACATTGTCGGCTCAGACCTGGACGGCAAAGAGGGATCTGCATCTGTGCGGGAGGATTCCGGCTGGGAACCTGAACAACTGACCAGCAAGACTCCCCCCAGACTGCTGGCAATCACACCTGCCCAATATTTTTGTTTAAACCGAACCATAGTCAAGAAATTCTAAACCCTAAAAAATGTCGTAATGTTAGTGAGTCTTCCCCAACAGAGTGGTTGAGAAGACAAAGCGAGTTACTCTTGCAGACTTCTCTACAAACCAGACCACTATAGTCTTGACATCCTCATCCAACCAACCTGACGGTACGGTTGGAGATTCCTTGAGTCACCCCAAAGAGTTCCTGCTTCAGCGCCAGTTGACTAGACACTGTAACCAGCGCCCCCGTCACCTCGACTCCACAGGCATTTTCTATTCCCCGTTGCCCACGGGTACAAATCACTTGACCAGATGCCACATCACGGGGCTTGATTGACCCGCAGGCGTGGCAATGATGAATCCTGATACCCAGATCTTTGCGAACCTCAGCACCACAGTCTGGGCACTCCTGAGAGGTGCCACGGGCATCAACTTTGCCGTAATACACATCCCGCTTAAAACACACCCAAGGCAGAATCTGGTTGACAAACTGACCCAACCCCGCATCTAAGGTGTGCTTACCCAACATCCCCTTGGCCATGATCCGGAAGTCTAAATCTTCCACAAATACCATCCCTGCATGGCTGCACAGATGATGAGCCAACTTAAACTGCCAGTCTTTGCGGGTGTCGGCAATCCGCTGATAAACTCTGGCAATCTTGCGTTGGAGTTTGAGCCAATTATTGCTTCCTCTAACCTTCGTCTTGAGTCTACGTTGCAGCAATTTCAGCTTGCGGTGTAGCGCATTGAAAAAGCGAGGACGCTTGACCTGTTCTCCATCTGAGGTGGCCAGAAAATATTCCAGTCCCACATCAATGCCGACCGGATGGCCGTGGGGCATCACAGCAGGAATTTCAACATCGGACTGAAGGCTCACCAGGACAAAATACCCCGATGCCTTGCGGACAATTCGGGCTTGCTTGATCCTAAACCAGTCAGGGATTCCCCGTGACCAGCGGACCCGAATTAAACCCAGTTGCGGCAGTTTGATTCCTTCACTAGACACACAGTTTCTGAGCATCTGCGGAAAGAGAAATGACCGCATTCGACCAGACTTCTTGAACCGAGGGAAACCAGACCGCTTTAATCGCCAGGACTCCCAAGCAGCATCCAGTTTTCTCAAGAGTTGTTGCAGCATCTGGGCGTTCACAGAGCGCAGGTGTTCAATTTCCTGCTTGGCCATGGTTAACGACTTAGCCTGTCGGTGATACCCAGGAAAGGGCTGATCACAAGCAAGGATATACTCGCTACGCAGTGAGCAGGCATTGATTGGGCACTTGCGAGAATTCAGCCAGTCCTTGCGTTCGCGCAGGGCAAAATTCCAAACTTGACGACATATTTCTAGAGTACGCTCAATCTCGCAAACTTGCTCAGCAGTTGGCTCTAGCTTGAATTCCCAGGTCATGTTAAGCATGTCTACAATATTAACATCTCTATTGTAGGTGTTGCGCTGTTGGTCTTTTTGGTCGTGCTCCGCTACACCCCCAGCCCAATCAACGATTATGGCTGGAGTACTGCGAAGTTTCCCGATAGCGGCTATCCCCTCAGAACACTCACTCACAATAATTATTATTCTCAGCTTTGGTAACTTGTAACGATCAACACTTTTTTTCTTGTGTTCTAGTTGACGATCAAGAACAAGCTGGTATGGCAAGCAATAGACTTGTTATTTCAGGTCTGTGACTTAGTGTCTTCAGCGGCTGAAATTAATTCATTAATACTGAATCAACTGAATTTATGGGTTGATTTGGGGGCATGGCTGACGAGTGATCATGAGCAAACCTTTTTTCCCAGTCTCATACTCAACCCTGGCCTGTGATGCTTTAGCATCCAGGATCCTTCCCCACTTTGAGATTGCAGAAATTGCCAATTGCAAGCTTTGGCATCGGGGTCTCAGTGATGTGTATTTGGTGGAAACATCCACCACGATGTATGTGCTCAGAATTTCCCATACCCATTGGCGGACAAAGTCCGAGATTGATTTTGAGCTAGAACTGCTGGTCTTTCTGCAACAACGAGGCATTCCGGTGGCTCGGCCTTTACGCACCCAAGATGGACAGTTATCGATTGAAATTAATGCCCCAGAAGGAAAGCGCTACGCTGCCTTGTTTGATTTTGCACCGGGGCAAATCCCGCTGGGGGATTTAAACCAGACTCAGGGTCAAAAACTTGGTGAAACCATTGGTCGTTTGCATCAAGTGGCGACGGATTTTCATAGTCGTGCCTATCGTCAGCCCTTAACTCTGGATTACTTGTTGGATGATTCTTTAGATGCGATCGCACCCTTCCTCCACCATCGCCCCCAGGATCATGAATATTTAATCGAAGCGATTACTGAAATTAAGCAGAAATTGCAAGGAATGCCCAAAAATCCACCTTTTTGGAGTGTTTGTTGGGGCGATCCCCATAGCGGCAATGTCCACTTCACAGAAGATAATCAAGTCACCTTATTTGACTTTGACCAATGTGGTCATGGTTGGCGTGCCTTTGAGCTGGCTAAATTCTTGCATGTTTCCGCTCGCACAGGCATGGAAAAAACTGTTCGTCGTGCTTTCTTAGACGGTTACCAAACCATCCAAGCCGTTACCCCACAAGAAGAAGACTCCATTCAACCCTTTTCCCAGGCCGCTCATATTTGGCAATGGTCTATTGGTCTCAAGTCAGCCAAGATCCATGATAATTGCCGTTTGGACAATAGCTATTTTAGCCATCGACTCCAGCAGTTAAAAATGCTGTCTTCTCCAGAATGGGAACTGTTTTGATTACCCAACTTTGACAATCTTACGGTCAATCGCCTTGATGTAGCTGCGGCAATTCGGACAGCGCTTCAGAGTCGGTGGAACCGATTGCTCATAGCCACACTTGGGGCATGAACCTCTGGCAACAAACCATTGCAACCCAACCCCTAAAAACGATAAACCAACCCACAGGGGAATAATCAACCACAGCCACGTTCTAGGGACTTGGGGAAACAGAATCAGAATGACACCCAGGATAACTGTCATCACACTGGCCCACCCCACCCCTCCAACCACCCGCATGACATGGTATATTCCTGTTGCTCATCAGAAGAAAGCTGAAGACTTGAGCGGTTGTCAGTAGATTTGGACATGAAGATGAGGATTAAACGCCAATGATTCTAGATCCTACCTTACAAATATCTGGAAGATGCTAGACCTGTTCCCCATCTTTTTCATCTCCCCTACCTTCCCCCCTCTAACCATAGCCAAATAAACCTAAAATCGCCTAAGACCCAATCCAGCTAAACACTCTCGGCCATGGTCACAGAAAACTTAGATCTTTTACAAAAAGATTGCATAAAACCTCAAAGCAACGCTGATAAATAGATATAGGAGTGCAAACTTCTATAAATCCTCTAATGCAGATATCACCTGCTATGGCTCTAAAATCCACTTTTGGAGCCTTTTTTCTTTGATTTATATAAAGATTCCCTCAATCAGCCCATCTCTATGGCAGAGTAGTTTCATGACACTCCCGAGATCATCAATCCCTACCTACTCTCAACAGAGGTCAAGATCATGGATAGTCAGTACAAAACTCTCATTGTATTTAGCCATGCGGCGATGATTGTTGTGCTAATGGTCTCATTTTTATGGATCTCTAATTCTTGGAATGGTCTGGGCTCTAGCAATTGGCTTCCCCTACAAGAGCAAAGCTTTTTCTCAAATCCATCACCGAATTTGCCCCATCCGTAGAGCTGAATTCGGTAGCATCTAGTACCGCTACACGGAGGTAAAAAGGCAAAAGGCAAAAACCTTGAATTCTACGCTTTGGGTGAGTTTTCAAGGGTTGCTAGGTTTATGTCGCAATGGATTAGAAAGACCGAAGCCCTTGGACTAAACCATGAAAAATTGACACCAAGAAGTCTAGATTCAGCGTCTCAATCGTATCAGTGGGTTGATGGTAGTGAGGATTTCTTAAATGAGCCGTATCCGTTACCATGAAAGCCGAATACCCTTGGTCCCAGAAAGCAGCATGATCACTGCGGCGGGTTTCTGGCAGAATTTTTCCTCGTAAGGGCACAGGCAGCCATTCACAGGGGGCACCCTTTTCCCTCAGATGACGGGTCATTTTGATCATCGTAGGGATGGCACGCAGATTGCCAATCAGGGCAATGAAATTGCCAGCAGCAGGATAGAAGTACTTTAGTCCCGTTGGATATTGCTGGGAATGGGGGCGATCGTCCACGTACCCTAGCATTTCCAAGCTGATCATTGTGGCAATTTTTTGGTGGTTTTGTTTTAGCGTCTGAGCGTAGGCTTGACTCCCTAATAACCCATACTCTTCCATATCAAATCCAATCCATTGAATAGGGTGACGCGCCGGATGATCGTGAAAATATTTAGCCAATTCTAAGAGAACCGCCACACCGGAAGCATTGTCATCGGCACCGGGCGAACCTGGAACTGCATCAAAATGGGCACCTACCAGAATGGGCGGCAAGGGCTGAGTTCCGGGTAGATGCAAGATCAGATTTTCATGAACACTATGGGTGACTTTTTTAAGGGTTCTAAAAGCGTGCCTTTCCACCGGACCCAGTAAGCTAAGTTCTTGATAAATATACTCTTTGACGTAGAAATGCCCTGCAGAGGCTAGATAGGAATCCCGTTCTCGCACTAAATGAGACAAGTGCAATGATAGTTGCGTTTGGACAGTGGTATCCATTTTTGTGGTCTAATCCTTACCAGGGACTACTAATCATCGTGAACCCTGACCAGTAAAACGGATGGGAAAAATCAGTCTCAACATTTGCCAATAGTTCATCAGATAAAGGGATCGCGGTATTGGACAAGATTAAGTTTTTGCCTTCTATCCGCACCTTTTTATGCAGCATTTGCAGTTGAGCTTGACGCAGGGCTGCGGCTTTGGTCGGATTTTGGGTTAATTGTTGATAGAACTCACTCATGACGGCTAGGGTACCGACATCACTGATATACCAAAGACTACCTAAGGCCGTCTTCACCCCTGATTTCAGGGCAACTCCGGCAAATCCTAATTCAGCAGTACCATCTCCTAAGGCGGTTTGACAAGCGCTCAGCACTAATAAATCCAAACTAGGGTTAGACCATTCAACCGTATCCATCTGGTCTAAATTTAAGCGAGTATCTCGAAATTGAATATATGACTGGTGGGGTTGGCCGGGATTGAATTCGGCATGGGTCGCTAAATGTACAATATTAAATCGTTGACCGTGTAATCGAGACTTGAGATTGGCCAAGGTGAAGGTTTGATTCAGTAGAGATTGTCCTTGCCATCGGGTCTGGCTGGCTTGCCCCCCTTGCAGAAATCTCAAGATGGTTGAAATTTCAACGGGGACTGCGGGCAGAGCATTCATCTGCATAAATTCAGAAGCACCCGCCGCTAAAATCTTTCCCTGTTTTAGTCTTTGGTAATTCGTTTGAATTAGGTTAAAAGCAGGAATGATACTCAAACTATATTTTTCTACCAGATATCTTTGACCATCGTGTAAAGCGGCTAGAGGCAATCCTCGCATCCCATCTCCTAAGCATAATAGGAGGGTATCAATTTTGGCGGGTTGCAAATGCTCCTGTTCAAAGGGGGCAATTAACCATTGATGGAGTTGCTGAGCAGTTTTAAGATCCCATCTCGAATCAGGCTCACTCATTTGATCTCGAAGGGTTGCCGCTGTTTTTAGCAAGGTTGAGCGAGGAACATTGTACAGATCGCGGGTAATGGGTTTTCCTCCCGGCAGGAGTAATACCAAATGTAAATGATCTGTACGAGGAACTACCCAAAGGACGGCGGGTTGAGTTCCTGTTTCTTGACTAATCTTGAGAAGCGTTTGAGCCACATCAGCAGGCCCCTGAGTAACTTGAGCAAGGTCTTCTCCAAAAAAGTCTTCAAATTCTTTCTCAAAGCTCCGCTCCATTGTCAAAAAGCGTTGGCTAGTTGTGGAGGTAGAACCTACGGATTGAGCAACCCTGGCCAATAAACCAACGCCACTCAACCAAAAGCAGAACGTGGTCAGTGCGATCGCATGCCTGCATCGGTAAGCAAACGATAGCTCAGACAAGAACGGGTTTGACCTTTGCTGAACAGGGATGGGCTTAGGTTGGCTCAGGTTTGGATTCTGTCTGGGCATATCAAAACCTTCAAAGATGGCTTATGTCCAGTCTATTCGGTATGAAAGAGAGTTGACTGCCTTGCCCATGGGTTGAGGGTGAAACTGGGGGAAAGTTTACAGAGTTAGACCAGGTTATTTTTTTGAGCTAGAGAGATGGGAGAGATAGAGGAGATGGGGGGATACCAAGGGGTAACTTGAGGGAACTGTGACAAAAAAAGTGGATAACAACGGTTGCCGTTGTTATCCACTAGTAACGCCTGTCGGAATAAATCTAGGTGGGGTTACTCTTTAGTGTTCTGTTTGCAGGGTGGTGGGCTGCTGTTGCAACAGTTCAACTAAGGTGTCGATGCCTTTTTTCATATTGCGGGTAACGGTAACGGAGCTAACGCCAATGCGCTTGGCTACTTCTTGTCGAGACAGTTGATGGAAGAAGACAGATTCAATCATGATCCGAGTCCGCTCTTCGAGCTGGCTCAAGGCTTGCTGCAATTCGATGCGATCTTCTTGATTGGCTTGCAGAATTTGGCTATGGGCATCCATGAGGGTATCGCCTAGGGTCATGGCGGAATCGGACTGCTGCTGCTGCCCAGAGGCAACTCTAGCATTTAAGCTCAGGGGAACACGATTGGTGGTGGATAATTTGACGGAGCGCCATTCTTCCATGGTGATGTCTAAGGCGTTGGCAATTTCTTGATCATTAGGCTGACGACCGAGTTCTGCTATCAAGACTTGGCGAACTTTGGCAGCATCGCGGCTGAGCTGTTGCCAGCGGCGGGGAATGCGGACAGTGTTGGCGCGATCGCGCAGAAAATGCAGAATTTCACCGCGAATATAAGGAACCGCAAAAGAGCTAAACGCATAACCTTGAGAGGGATCAAACCGTTCAATCGCAGTAATCAGACCTAAGTAGCCGCATTGCTCTAAATCTTCATAGGGTTCAGCACATTGGTGAGTCAGACGATGAGCAACCTTGCGAACGAGTCCCATATTCAAACGGACGAGGCGGTTGCGTAAGTGCACAGAAGGCTTCTGGCGGTAAGCAACCAACAATTCCATCGTTTGTGATTGAAGAGAAGTTTGATAAGCCATCGTTTTGTCGTGTTGTAATGTTCTGGTGTGCTGTTTCTAAAAATCATTATGGAGAAACTCAACCGAGAAAAACATCGTTAAAACACGGGAATTTGACTATGCCAAGATTGCAGATCATCCGCGTTTCTACGGAGATGATTTAGAGAGAACAAAGGCAGTGAGTGGGTATCAATCTTGCTAAAAGCTTGCTGGCAGTAGATAGACACCCTCACCAACCAACTTAAGGGTTGATATAGTTGAAGTGGAGGGAGTGAGTATCAATGGCTGATATCAGCAGCGATAACCACCTGTACTGTTTGCTTTTTGTAGTTGCTCATGACTGCTTCAATTCCCGAATATCTGCTGTTTGTGCAGCATGGCTGGGCGGATACCAATGGCGCGATGGCTCGTCTAGCCCAGCGAGTTGCCCCAGCCAACACCCGCATTATTGCCCCTAATCTGGGATGGTGGCGGACTTGGGTGCGAATTGAACCTTTGGTTCGAGATGTGGAAGCCATTGCCCAGCAAACCCTTCTCCAGTACCCGCAGACACCAGTTCGCATTATTGGTCATTCTATGGGTGGTTTGATTTGGCTGGAGGTTTTGCATCGTCATCCAGACTGGTGGTCACGGGTGGAGTCTTTGGTGCTGGTGGGTTCTCCAGTCAGTGGCTCTGATCTGTGTCGGCTAATGGATCCCTTCGCCGCTGGTTTGGGGATTGCGGCTGATTTAGGTAAGAATCGGCGCTCAATGGCCAGTGCGATCGCGGCCCATATTCCCACCCTTTCCATTGCCAGCACTATCGATGGGGGTAGCGACGGCCTGATCATGCGGGGAGCCACCCAGTTTGATCAGGCCCATTGGTTAGAGTTCCCTGACATTGTCCATGCGGCTCAGCGCAATGCCACGGCCATTGACAATGCCATCCGTGAGTTTTGGCACACTTCCCCCTCTCTCCAACCCTTTGCCCACCCAGTTGAAGATATCACCGCTGTGGTGATCAACCACTTACGTAATGTCCCTGGTATGACCGATGGCCATACTCGTTATTTTGGCAAAGCCAATCTGTGGACCCCCTTAACATCTAAAATCAATTTATTGATTTGGAAAAATGTCTTACAAGTCGATCATGTCTTTTTAGGTTCAACCCAGGGAGACTGTGTTTACAGTGGATTTGTCGGTTGGTTACATCGGGCGGATCTATATCGCTGTTTGCACCAAATCAGAAACGATTATGGGTCATCTGTAGGAGATCTAGGGTGAAGGGGAACAGATTCTGTCCTCCCTCATCAGGTTTGGGTTGACGGATGGCCGTCATGTGTTGAATGATAGTGAATCGCAGTGCATGTAAAACATCAGCGGAACTGGCGGAATTGGTAGACGCGCTAGATTCAGGTTCTAGTGTCTGCAAAGACTTCCGGGTTCAAGTCCCGGGTTCCGCATTATGATAGAGAACCAGTTATCCAGTCTGCAAAACCCTCTGTTCAAGCAGATGCGGAAGTTGCAGCAAGCCAAATATCGACATCAGCAGGGACAATTTTTGCTGGAAGGCACTCACTTGGTACAAGAAGCCTGTAAGGTCGGTTGGCCCCTAGATGTGGTTTGCTATACCCCTGCATGGCAAGCCAAGTATTTGGAACTATCCCATGACATTAGCCACCCAAAAAATCGCACCTTCTTAGTAACTGAGCAAGTGCTGCAATCTGTAGCAACTACGGTTCACCCGGATGGGGTGGTGGCAGTAGCACGATGGTCTCCGACCGACCGAAGGTCATCGCACCCTCGCACCGCTGCCCCCCTTTCCCTCGCTCACCTAGGACTGGTATTAGAGACCATCCAAGATCCGGGCAATTTAGGAACCCTGATTCGGACAGCGGTGGCTGCCCAGGTTGAAGGCCTCCTATGCAATCACAATAGTGTTGATCTAGACAGTCCAAAGGTTCTGCGAGCCTCTGCCGGGGCATGGTTTCACTTGCCAATGCGAACCACGGCTCATTTGGTGGATGAATTGTGTGCCTATCAGCAACAGGGGATGCAAATCGTGGCAACGGTACCAGAGGCTCCCCAAACCTATTGGCAAGTTGACTATCACCCACCCACTCTGATTCTGATTGGCAATGAAGGGGCAGGACTATCTACGCGCTTGTTAGGATTAGCAGACCATCAAGTCAGCATCCCCATCGCTGCAGGAGTGGAATCTTTGAATGCTGCGATCGCAGCAGCCCTCCTCTTGTACGAAGTCCGCCGTCAACGCTCCTGCCCGGAGAACCGATGATTACATTCAATAACATCAACTTGATTCAACCCTAGAAGCCTTTAAGATAAGAACAAATCTGCAACCCCTATTTCCGATTATTCAGGATCCTCTATGAGCACTGAAACCCTATCCGCCAATGACGTCTCTGCTAATGATTATGTTGTGATTGGCTTAGCCACCTGTTTTGTCAAGCAAGACAATAAACTTTATCCCCTCAAAATTGTGGAGCCTATTCCCTCCGCTGCATTAGAAGCCATCCTCAAAGGGATTCCCACCTCCTACGAAATGGCAGTGGCCACAACCGTAGGTGCTGTATGGGCCAACGATACCCCTCAAGCCCCGCCAGAATTCCCTAGCGATGCCCAATTCTGCGATGAATTTCTCTTTCGTCTCCAGGCCACCGCTCGCAGCTACACCTCTCGTCCCATCGCCACTGAACATATTGCTCCAGGAACCCTAAAGAGAGACTTTAACTTCTCTACCGAACGCAAACGAATGCTCAATGCTGATCGTGCCGTTAGTACCGAAGATAACGTCAAACAGCACGCCTATACCCACCAGACCCTATAGAACCCATTTGGGATCTATAGGAAGTAGCTAATCGCTTGATCATCAGCCCACAAAACAGAGATTGAGTTTTGTTGTTGAATACTCTAAAGTGAGCTAGAAGCTTTTCATCAGAACTCTTGCAGTGCTCCATCCCGGCATTAGAACGCTCAATCACCCATCGCGCTTTAACAACGACGAATCCAGATTTCCCCTGAGCTTCTTTTTGTGCCTTTGACGGTTTGTCAGAGCGTTCAAGCATCCTGATCAAAAGATGAGGAAAAACCATTCCCTAGCAGGCTGGTGTCCAGCTCCATTCGCTGCTCCATTTTGCGAAGGAAATAGCCCGTCATCATGGCAGAAGCCAACAAGCCAGCCAGATTATCCCGATCCGTCACCACTTGCACACTAAAGGCTTCGCTGGGAAGAACCCCGACCAGTCCTTGGACATTTTGAGAGATGATCTGTTTAATTTCAGGACTGACGGACTTGGCCACTCGGGCTAGGACTTCCGGTGGTTGATTTTGTAAATATTTGATTAAGAGGTTGGCCTGAGCCTCCTCAGAATCACTCATAATAAAATTAGCGTTTTCAGGGTCAAAAGCCATAGAGTAGCCTCAGAATCTGCTTGCATCCATTGTGTCATCTCTGCCCTTAGTATGCCCAGATTTTGGGTGGAGAGAAGCCCGAACCTTGAGGTTGTTCGATCAACACCTCATCCAGAAGCCAGAACTTTATGGCTGGGTAAATGATTGTTCGGCTTCCTTGAGGTTACTATAAACGATTGTAAACTTCTTTGGCGAGTTCCCAGGGGTAAAAAGATCGGTTCAGATCATCGGTCTTTGATCCGGCTACCTCGGACAGCGAGAGGTATAGATAGGACTGAGATCCATTGAGCTTGTCTAAATTGATTCCCATAATCGAGGCCGGGGGTGGTCTTGCAGTCGGGTATGGGTGTCTTGGAGCAACGCTGGAATATCCAACTGTTCAGGGCAGCGGGGTAGGCAATCCCCACATTCGGTACAGCGACTCCCCAAGCGACCAGGGAACCAATGGCCTGCGTTCTCAAACATGCGATAGCGATAGCGGCCAAACTTTTCCATGCCATAGGCAAGGGTTAAATTGCGCAGCCGTAGAACTTCTGGAATATGGATGTCTTCTGGACAGGGCAAGCAGGCATAACATTGCTGACAGCGATCGCTGAGGGTTTGGGCTTGAGTATTGAGGCGCGCGAGAATCTGCTGTTCAAGCGGGGTGAGGGGGTCTGTTTGATCTGCGATCGCCAGTGGCCAGTCCAACTCATCGGGCTGGGCAGCGCCCACACTCAACGTGGTGATGGCAGGCTGACTCAGTAAGAAGCGGGCATTGAAATGAAGAGGGTCAAGCGGCGCACAAAGATCTTGTAATTGGCTGGGTGGGGTGTACAGCAATCCCCCTTTATCCGCAGGCGAAATGATGAAAACGCCCATCTCTTTTTGCTGTGCCAGGGCAACGGCGGGGGCATGGCGTTGCCAAAAGAAAGTGTAATGCAGGTTCACAAAGGCAAAAAAACCCGTTTGCATCGCCGCCAAAATCAGGTCAAGGGAACCGTGGGTAGAAAACCCAACATGGCGAATTCGACCCGCCGTTTTCGCGACCTGAACCGCTTGCATACAACCTTGAGGATCTTGTACCCAGGCCAGATGCTCTGGGGTATTGAGACCATGAATGGCCAGACAATCCACCGTCTCTAACCCCAAACGTTCCAAAGACAGATCGATGGCTGCAGCCATCTGTTCTGCATCGGGTTTAGGTGTAATTTTAGTAGTGATATACAGGCGGTTTGTGGGGGTTGTCCCCACGCCATCGGGCTGCCAGCAACAGCCATCCCGAACAAGACCCAAGGCTGTGAGGGTTTGCCCTAGATAAACTTCACTTTGGCCGTATCCCTGAGCGGTTTCGATATGATTAATGCCCAAGTCCAAAGCCCGTTCCAGCGTGGCTTGAGCATTGGCCGCTGACTGCAAATACCGCATTGTTCCCAAAGAGAACACCGACAAATGCAGGTCAGTTTTGCCAAAACGGCGATATTTCATGATCTGTGACAACGGCGAGAGCGGGATCTGTCATTCGCTGGATTCAGCCGAAGGTTCATTGCCTCCTCGACTCTGGATAAAATCTTCTGGCCGAATAGTATCGATAAAGGCTCGAAATTCTTCGAGTTCTTGTTGGTCGGCTTCTTGATCGACGGGGATAGAGGCGTCGGCCACCACTTCTTCTAAGACCCAAATGGGGCTGTCCATGCGTAGCGCTAGGGCGATCGCATCACTGGGTCGAGCATCTACTTCCTTTTTGGTATCACCCTGTTGCAGGGTTAAGACTGCGTAAAAGGTATTGTCTTGTAAGGAGTGAATGACAACACGTTCTAGGTCAATGTCCCATTGATCTAAGCAATTGACCAGTAAATCATGGGTCATGGGACGAGGGGGTCTTTCACTCTCCAAGGCACTGAGAATGGCTCTGGCTTCACTTTGGCCAATCCAAATTGGCAAGGCTCGCCGTTCTGTCGCATCCTTAAGGAGAACGATAGGAAGCCGGGTTGCGGCATCTAAAGCAATACCCGCAACATTCATTTCAATCATGAATTCAGCCCCAAAGCAGTGATAGCCATGAGAAATACCTTCTCATGGGAATAGAAGTCCTGGTGATTCTCTACAATTTCTTTAAAGGAAGCAATGTCCATAGAATCAATCGCATTTAGCGCCTTCAAGTCTAGAGTGATCTGGGAAGATGAATGTACCCAGCCCCATTCCTGATCCTAGCTAGACGGATCAGCGTTTGACAATGTAGAAAATACTGACGTAACCAAATAACTTTTGTAACCAAATAACTTTTTAAGACCATGTTTACAGGACTCATCCAAGGCTTAGGTCATCTGTACTTCCAAGGTTCACAGCAAATTCTGGTTCAGTATCGTCCTTCCCTGGTCTGGGAGGATTTGGCCATTGGCGATAGTGTGGCAGTCGATGGTGTATGCCTAACCGTGGAAACGTTAACCCATCAAGGCTTTGTGGTCTCGGTTTCTCCTGAAACCCTAGAGCGAACCACGCTGGCACACCGTCTCTCTAGCCATGAGGTCGTGAATCTTGAACCAGCGCTGAAGGCGGGCGATCGCCTAGGCGGACATTTTGTCACGGGTCATATTGATGATGTGGGGAGGGTTGCTGATGTCCAACAAACGGCCTCTGCTTGGGAGTTGAGCTTTACGGTTCCAAATGCGATCGCCCGCTTCATTGTCCCCAAAGGTAGCGTGGCCATTAACGGCATCAGCCTCACCATTGCCGACTGCAACGACCTTGGAGACTATTTCAATGTCGCAGTCATTCCCCACAGCTTTGCCAATACCAATTTACAATCTCTCAGTCCTGGACATCCAGTCAATATTGAAACGGATGTTTTAGGTAAGTACGTAGCAAAACTCCTAGGTCTATCCAGTCATCTTCCCGCCTCCACCAACAATGGCAAGGTTCTACCTGAAATCACCCCAGAATTTCTAGCCACTCATGGCTTTGGCTAACCAACAGATGCCAAACAGGATAAAGAAGATGTTAAAGCCCTCTTTGCTCCAGCACATACCCACGTCCTTACATCGCTGCTGAATCAGCAACTTACAAGCACTTTCAATCATGCCACGGCTGAGCGGGCAGTGTAGACCCCTAACATGCTGATAGCGAATATGGCGAGTGAAGGGCGGGTAAGCCGTTGTCCTAAAAGAGCCTATAGACCCAGTTCTCTGGATATAGGGTTTCTCAATGGGGTAAGCTCAAGGTACTTTTTGTTAGGGATACGAGAATTCTTGCATCCTCTTAGATAACAACAGATCTAAAACACTACCCAGTAACCTGAACTGTAAAAGTGTGGAAGGATTGATATGGCCAAGGCAACCCCATTTATCCCCATCAATATTGCCGTGATGACGGTCTCCGATACCCGCAGCGAAGCAACGGATACATCGGGGAAATTGTTGTGCGATCGCATCCGCACCGCCGGACATACCCTAGCCGAAAAAATCATCGTCCCCGACAACCTTTACCAAATCCGTGCCGTTATCTCTCGCTGGATCGCCGATGAAGCCATCCAAGCCCTGATTACCACAGGCGGCACTGGTGTCACTGGACGAGATGGCACACCGGAAGCGATTCAGCCCCTCCTCGACAAGGAAATTCAGGGGTTTGGTGAACTCTTTCGCATGATTTCCTATCAAGAGATCAAAACTTCAACCCTGCAATCGCGAGCCTTCTCAGGGGTGGCCAATGGTACGTATATCTTTTGTCTGCCCGGATCTACGGGTGCCTGCCGTACTGGCTGGGATGCCCTGATCCAAGACCAATTAGATAGTCGGCACTCCCCCTGCAATTTGGTGGAGTTGATGCCGCGATTGAGGGAATAGCGGGTTAAAAAAACCTGAGCCCTGCCTTGGCAAGACTCAGAGTAGTTAACAACCCATGCAAGGTCTTAAATTTGCACCACTTCGCCTGAAGCTTGCAGTCGGCGCGCGCCCTCTTAAAATCCCGCTGGGCTTCATAGCGCTCTTGTTTGTCTTCGCTTTGGGCAGATTTTTCTAGCCCAGCTTGGGCAGTAGCCAAAGCTGCACGGGCTTCGTTGCGATCTATCGTATCGCCGCGCTCTGCACCATTGACTAGAACAATGACTTCGTTGTTTTCAACTTCAACGAAGCCTCCCATTAAGGCAATGGCGACCCAATCTTTGCCGGGACGTACCCGCATTACTCCCACATCTAGGGCTGAGAGCAAGGGCGCATGACCCGTCAAAATCCCCAACTGACCCGTGATACTGGGTAAGATGACTTCTTCAGCCGCAGAGTCCCAGACAGTTTTATCGGGGGCGATCACTCGAACCGTTAATGACATCCTGCCTCCTTATTTGCCTTCGGCCTTCATTTTTTCGGCTTTGGCAATGGCTTCATCAATATCACCCACCAAATAGAAGGCTTGCTCTGGTAAACCATCCAATTCACCGCTGAGAATTTTTTGGAAACCAGAGATGGTTTTCTCCAGAGAAACATACTTACCCGGAGAACCTGTAAACACCTCAGCCACAAAGAACGGTTGAGAGAGAAAACGCTCTATCTTGCGGGCACGAGCCACAATCAGGCGGTCATCTTCGGACAATTCATCTAAACCGAGAATGGCGATGATGTCTTGTAATTCTTTGTAACGCTGCAAGGTTGACTGCACAGCCCGAGCAGTTGAGTAGTGCTCATCACTAACAATGCCGGGTTGTAGCATGGTTGAGGCTGAATCTAAGGGGTCTACAGCCGGATAAATGCCCTTAGATGCCAAACCCCGCGACAACACCGTGGTCCCATCTAGGTGAGCAAAGGTGGTAGCTGGGGCTGGATCCGTTAAGTCATCCGCAGGCACATATACCGCTTGAATGGAGGTAATTGAACCTTCCTTGGTGGAGGTAATCCGCTCTTGTAAGTCGCCCACGTCGGTACCTAGAGTGGGTTGGTATCCTACCGCTGAGGGCATCCGACCGAGGAGAGCCGATACTTCGGAACCCGCTTGCACAAACCGGAAGATATTGTCGATGAACAGCAACACGTCTTGCTTATTGACATCCCGGAAATACTCGGCCATTGTCAACGCCGATAGACCCACCCGCATTCTGGCACCGGGAGGCTCGTTCATTTGGCCGTAGCACAGGGCAATTTTGGACTCGTTGAGGTTGTCCTTATTGATCACACCGGATTCAATCATTTCGTTATAAAGGTCATTGCCTTCACGGGTGCGCTCACCCACTCCCCCAAACACGGACACACCGCCGTGGTTAGTAGCAATGTTGTTGATCAATTCCATCATAATCACGGTTTTGCCAACACCTGCACCCCCGAACAAGCCAATCTTACCGCCGCGACGATAGGGAGTGAGCAGGTCAATCACCTTAATACCTGTCTCAAATACGGAAGGTTTGGTTTCTAAGTCAGTGAATTTAGGTGCAGGGCGATGAATTGGGAAAGTTTCGGTGGTGCTGACGTCCCCTCTTTGGTCTACGGGTTCACCTAAGACATTAAAGATGCGACCTAGAGTCGCCTTTCCTACGGGAACGCTGATCGGTCCCCCTGTATCTTCAACTTCCATGCCCCGGATAAGACCATCCGTAGAACTCATGGATACGGCGCGAACTTGGTTGTCGCCTAAAAGTTGTTGGACTTCGCAAGTGACAGAAACATTGTCCCCGGCTTCATTTTTGCCCTGTATTTTGAGGGCATTGTAGATCTTGGGCATCTTCCCGTTAGAGAATTCAACGTCCAAAACCGGGCCAATAATTTGAGAAATATAACCAATATTTGACTTATTCGTGGTGGTGACCATGCTCACGCCTACTCTGTTGTGATGACTGTTAAAGCTGCAAATGCCCGCAGCTTCATAGATAATTTCGCCATTTCTAAACCTATCACTTAAGGAACCGAACGTAAACTTTCTTTTCAGCATCCTCAGAATCTTGAAGGGATCATGAGCGTGTAGCAATCTATGAAGGTTGCTCTTTTTTGACCAATTTTAACGTTTCACTAGCTCTCGGAACCATTCATCTTGTCGTAAATCAGCGAAATGAGAATCGCTGCGGGCTTGTTCTCGCAGGTTAGGGTTGAGCTTTATGGCGCGTTCGAGGTTTTCTAGGCTGAGGTCGGTTTGTCCTTGCAGAAGGTAGCACACCGCTTTACCATAGTAGGCATTGGGGTAGTCTGCATTGATTTCTAAGGCCTTATTGAGGCTGATCAAGGCGTCGCGATCGCGCTCTAGTTTGATCAAGGCATAGCCCCGATGGCTCCAAGCTTTATAGGCTTCCGGTTTACGCTGTACTGTATGATCAAAAGACTCAAAGGCTTCTTCATGGCGCTCTAGCACTTGTAAGGCCAAGCCGCGATTGAGCCAAGCCGCGGCATCTTCACCATGGTGTTGAACGACTTGATCAAAGGACTTAAAAGCGTCTTCATGCCGTTGCAACGTCCCCATGACGAAACCTCGGTTCATCCAGGCATCCCGATGGTTAGGTTCAATAGCAATGACTTGATCATAAGCTGCAATCGCTTCATCCCAGCGTTGCAGATGCTCTAGCAAAGCACCATACTCTATCCCAGTCAGGAGGTCATCTGGTTGCAATTTCACCACTTCTTTCCAGGCTGCTAGGGCACTATCAAACCGTTTTAACTCTTTCAACAATAGTCCTCTGCGTTTCCATAGGTCAGGATCTTGAGGTTGAAGTTCAATTGCTTTATCCAAGGAAGCAATGGCCTCTTCTGGTTGTTTCAGCTCAACTTGGGTCAAGGCTCGTTGACGCCAAAGTTGCGGAGAGTCTGTCTTAAGCGCCAGGGCTTGGTCATAGACTCTCAGAGCTTGCTGAAAATCACCGACTTCAGCTAAAGCATTCCCTTGATTGAGATAATCCGCCGCATCCAAAAATAGATCGGGGTGATTGGTCTGCAAGCGTGCTAATGGATCCAGTGCTGCCTGGAGTTGATCATTCATCTGGGCAACGGCATCCCCAGCAATTTCGGCAGGGGTGAGGGCGGTGAGTCGCTCCAAGATCTGATCTTTACGGGCTTGAGCCTCAGTGGACAGGGCTGATAACTGTTGATCTGTCTCTGTTTCTAGTTTTTGCAAAGACTCCTGCGCTTGTTCACGGGAGGCTTGCAAGTCTACTTTAAGGTCAGCAGTCTGGCTGGCAACTTGCGTGGTTAAGGCTTGTAAGTCTTGTAAGGCTTGATCTTGGGTGGTTTGGATCTCAACTTTTAAGCCGGCTAGGAGTGTGGTCGTGTTTTCGCAGAGTGCCTGCACATCGGCTAGGACATTGGTCTTCTCTTGATTCAGTGTGACCCGGAAGCCATCGACATCGGTGACAAATTCTGACTCAAGTCCTTGTAAACGCTCTAAGGTGGCAGTGATTTGGGATTGGAATTCTGCTTGGGATGCGGAGAGTTCGTGGGTGATCTCGGTGCCGACTTGTTTCAAGCGTTCTAGGAAAGTCTCTTTCTTTTCAGTGGCTTTGACTTGCAGTTGGCTTTCGATGGTCGATAACTGGGGTAAAAAATCCCGTTCTAATTGCTGAAGATTTTGTAAAATCAGCTCCCACTGTTGGCGGGCTTCTTGCTGAAACTCTGACAGTTGCGACACATACTCGGCTTTGGATGTGGCTAGATAGCCAATCAGGGCATCTTTCTCGGTTTGAGCCACCGCTTGCAGGGCAGACATCTGGGGGCCAAAGTCGGTACTCATTTTCTGGACGCGGGCTAGAATCTTATCTTTCTCTAGTTCGCTGGTTGCTAGTAATTGGGAGAGCTGGGACTTAAACGCCGTTTCCGCCTGCTGTAAGCGCTCTATAAACGCTGTTTTCTGGGTTTGAACCTCGGTCTCCACCTCCAACAGTTGCGGTTCTACCTCAGCAGCAAGTTGTTGGAGATGTTCAAAGACGATCGCTTGTTCTTCCTGGAGTTCTGATTCTAGGGCAGCAAATTGTTTGGCAGCGTTGGTTTGAGAGGTTGCGATCGCAACCTCCGTCTGGGTTAAGGTTTCCTCTAGTTTGGCGAGGATCTGCTGCTGATTGTCTGAGAATTCTGCCAACATTTCCGAGAGACGTTGGCGTTTACTTTTTAACTCTTGATGAAACTGATTCGATTCTTGGTGTAACTCAGCATCCAGGTCTTCCGCTTTTTGCAGGATCAGCTCAATGGTATCGGCGGCATCGGCGAGATGCCCTTTTAAGTCCCGTAGCTCGCGCAGATGCTTTTGGACGACTTCGGCCACTTCATGGACGACGGCTCGCCGCAGCAGAATTAAACTGGCAATAGCAGTGGCTAAAATTAACCCCAACACCACCAGAAACCAGTTAAACAGGGTAGTGGTTTGGCTGACGGCTTGGGCGGCATCGGCTTGGGATTGCTTTTGGGCTTCTCGTTCTCGCTGCAATTCTTGCACTAACCGCTGAATTTCCTGTTGTTCTGTTGCGGCTGGAGTGGGCGTGGGGGTCGAGGGAGACTGACCCACAGCAGGATTCAGCGCCAGCAAGGCAGCGAACATAATGCTGTACCATAGCCAAACGGATTTGCCTAGAGTATGGGTGTTCATCAGACCTTCTTCACCTTGGGCAGGATATGCGATGGTCTCCGACCGACTGTCGGCCATCGCCTTTCTTCAGCGTAATCAAAAATAAGATGGGTGTTTGCTGTGTTCCTATCATAGTTGTCTTCCAAGATGCAAATTTTCTGAATTTGAGGGTCAGCTCATCGCCGCTTTGGCCGTGGCGAGGTTACGAACACCAAGCAAGGGTCATCGCATCCCAAGGCCACTTATGACAAGGGTTTTTGCTAGACTTTGACAGGCCTTTTGGGCTTTGTTAGTCTAGCTAAATCGTTCTGGAAGGGTTATTGGTGTGGATATTCAAATTGGCCGTGGCAAAACGGCACGTAGAGTTTACGGAATTGACGAAATTGCCCTTTCGCCGGGACAACGTACCCTTGATCCACAACTGGCGGACACCCAGTGGCACATTGGTGGTATTTCACGAGAAATTCCCATTCTTGCCAGTGCGATGGATGGGGTTGTGGATGTGCAGATGGCAGTGCGCCTCTCGCAGTTAGGGGCGCTGGGGGTTTTGAATCTAGAGGGCATTCAAACGCGATACAGTGATCCCGACCCCATTTTGGATCAAATTGCTGAAGTGGATGTCCATGGTTTTGTGCCTTTAATGCAAAAGCTCTACGCAGAGCCGATCAAACCAGCGTTGATTCGGGAGCGTATTAGCCAGATCAAAGCACAGGGGGGGATTGCCGCTGTCAGTGCAACCCCTGCGGGCGCGAGTCAATTTGGAGCGTCTGTTGTGGAAGCAGGAGCCGATTTATTTTTCATTCAAGCCACGGTGGTTTCCACAGACCACGTTTCTCCAGATAACATCAGCCCCTTAAACCTTACTCAGTTTTGTCAAGACTTACCTATTCCAGTGGTGATGGGCAATTGTGTGACCTACGAGGTCACCTTAAGTTTGATGCAAGCAGGAGCCGCCGCCGTTTTAGTTGGCATTGGCCCTGGGGCGGCTTGTACCACTCGTGGAGTCTTGGGGGTAGGGGTGCCGCAAGCGACGGCGATCGCAGATTGTGCTGCCGCCCGAGACGACCATTTTCGCCAGACCCAGCAATACATCCCCATCATTGCCGATGGTGGTCTGATTACTGGGGGAGATGTCTGCAAATGCATCGCTTGTGGTGCCGATGCCGTGATGATGGGTTCCCCCTTTGCCCGCGCGATCGAAGCCCCTGGACGTGGTTTTCATTGGGGAATGGCTACCCCCAGCCCTGTGTTACCCAGAGGAACCCGCATTCGGGTGGGAACCACTGGTACCCTCGCACAAATCCTCCGGGGTCCCGCCCAATTAGATGATGGCACACACAACTTTCTAGGAGCGCTACAAACCAGCATGGGAACTTTAGGAGTCAAAGACTTGAAACAAATGCAGCAAGTCGAAGTGGTCATTGCTCCCTCGCTCCTGAGTGAAGGTAAGGTCTATCAAGCAGCCCAAAAACTGGGAATGGGCAAATAGAAAAAAGTTGTCAAACTTAACACATCAAGAAGTAGATCTTTGCTTAAAAACCTATGGCAAACACAAAAGTGTTGCCTAGAATGGGAATAGCGGAGACACATGTTTCCGTTCACTCCTCACACCACACTCCGCCTGGACAGTTGTTCAGGCGGCTTCCTGCTTTTAGGGGCATAAAATTGGCTTTTGATTATTAATTTTCTGTTTATATCGTAGGTAGGGTCTAACCTGCTATGGTAGAAATCGTAGATAAGCTACAGTAGATAAAGGTTTCTAAGCATGTCATCACCTGCCCAAGTTACAGACGCTACATTTAAAGAAGAAGTCATCGATAGTGATGTCCCCGTCTTAGTTGATTTTTGGGCACCTTGGTGTGGGCCTTGTCGAATGGTAGCTCCCATCGTTGATGAGATCTCTGAACAATATAAAGGCCAGATTAAAGTCGTCAAAATTAATACCGACGAGAATCCCAATGTTGCCAGTCAATATGGCATTCGCAGCATTCCTACTTTGATGGTTTTCAAAGGCGGCCAGCGGGTGGATATGGTTGTGGGTGCGGTTCCCAAAACCACCCTAGCTACAACCCTAGATAAATATCTCTAAGGTGATTTCTGTTAGGGATAAACGGTCGTTTGCCTCTACTGTATTGGGGATATTCCTACCTGTGAGTACTTGTTTTTTTGATCTGGGTAGGTATTTGTATCTTTGAGCTTTGATTCAGCAATTGTATGGCGTTCAGCAGTCCTTAGCAAAGCGGCTTGGGCTGCTTTTTTACATGGAAAACTGGTTTTTAAATAGGTTCTTGATCCTTTAAACTGGCCGTTGCTCACCTTTTACGAAAGTGATCTTAATCCCATGGCATTGTCTGCTGACCAACAGGAACAATTAAACAGTCGCCTCCACCATCTTTTGCAAACCTTAGACCAACACAAGCACCGCTCCTTAATCGCTCAAACCCTAGAGACCTTATTGAATATGGCGGCGGCAGATCTCGATCGTTTGGACTGGAAAATTTTATCCGCAGCCCTGCAAGATTTGGAACAAGGGTTTCAGGTGTTCCATCGCTATCGACATGTGCGCAAGATTTCGATCTTTGGCTCTTCCCGCTTACCCGCCGATAGTCCTGCCTATCAAATGGCGGTTGGCTTTGCCCGTTGTGTTAGCCAACAGGGGTTTATGGTGATGACTGGAGCAGGTGGAGGCATTATGGAAGCGGGTAATCAAGGGGCTGGTGCTGCCCAATCCTTTGGTCTGAATATTCAACTTCCCTTTGAGCAAAACTCAAATCCCTTCATCGCTGGGGATGACAAGCTCATCGATTTTAAATATTTCTTTACCCGCAAGTTATTTTTTTTAAGGGAGAGCGATGCGATCGCACTATTCCCCGGTGGCTTTGGCACTCAAGATGAAGCCTTTGAATGCCTGACCCTCAGTCAAACTGGGAAATCACCCCCCATTCCGGTGGTCTTAATTGATCCCCCTGGTGTCAGCTACTGGCAAGACTGGGATACTTATATCCATAAACATTTGATTGCAGGTGGATTAATCAGTGCCGATGACCACCGCCTATACACCATCACCGACGACATTGCCACCGCCTGTGCGGCTATTTCTGGATTCTATCAGGTCTATCACTCCAGCCGATACGTGGGCGATCGCCTCGTCATGCGCCTTAACCAAGAACTTACGGATACCCAAGTGCAATGGCTGAATCAAACCTTTGCGGATATCCTGATTCAGGATCAAATTCGTAAGAGTGGGGCTTTACCTGAAGAAAAAGACCAGCAAGAACCTCAACCCCAACAGGTTCAAGATCAGACAGAGCATCTGCCCCGATTAGTGTTTTATTTTAATCAGCGAGATCATGGACGCTTAAATCAAATGATTACCGCCATTAACCAGATGGAGGTTGCAGATCAAGATCACTATCACCCCGAACGCAAATAAGCGCCCCTCGACAACCTCATCTGCTCAAAGTCTTCTGAATAATCGGTATGGCGTCACCTTCAAGACGGACAGAATGGGATCAACTTTGCCCCCAGTCATAAAAAAACTCTGCCCGATATCAACCCGATATCAAGGCAGAGTGAAGTGAAGAAGGAGTGATAGATGGCAAGAGAGTCAGGTTTAATTGGTCTCCGTAAAATCAGCATCAATGACGTCATCATCCCCACTACTGCTGCCAGCACCCGCATCAAAACCCGCACTGTCAGATTCACTAGCGCCTGCCGCTGTATCTCCCTGTTGGTAGAGCTGAGTACTAATGCTGTATAGCGCTTGCTGCAACTCCGTCGTCAGGGACTTGATTTGCTCGTGGTTGTCACTGGTAATGGCTTCCTTGAGATCCTTAATCAAGCCTTCAGCCTTTTCTTTATCTGTACTAGACACCTTATCGCCTAATTCAGACAATTGCTTCTCAGCTTGATAGACCAAGGTATCAGCTTGGTTTTTAGCTTCAATTTTCTCCCGTCGCTCTTTGTCCATTGATGCGTTCTTTTCGGCATCTTGGACCATTTTGCTGACTTCATCATCGGATAGGGTGGAGGCACCAGTGATGCTAATGGACTGTTCTTTACCCGTACCTTTTTCCTTGGCCGTGACATTGAGAATTCCGTTGGCGTCAATGTCAAAGGTGACTTCGATTTGAGGAATGCCTCTAGGTGCAGGTGGGATCCCATCTAAGCGGAATGTTCCCAAACTCTTGTTATCCGTAGACATTTCCCGCTCCCCTTGGAGCACATGAATCTCTACGTTGGTTTGACCATCCACAGCCGTTGAGAAGACTTCCGACTTCTTAGTGGGGATAGTGGTATTTCTGGGAATCAGCTTGGTCATCACCCCTCCTAGGGTTTCCACCCCTAGAGACAAGGGCGTAACGTCCAGCAAGAGAATATCTTTGACTTCCCCTGCCAACACACCCGCTTGAATGGCAGCCCCAATGGCCACCACCTCATCAGGATTGACAGATTGGTTAGGTTCTTTACCAAGGACCTTCTTCACCACTTCTAGAACAGCCGGAATCCGGGTGGATCCACCCACCATCACCACTTCATCAAGGGCACTTTTATCAATCTTGGCATCCCGAATGGCATTCTCTACCGGAATCCGACAGCGATCAATGAGATCGGAGCACAGTTCTTCAAATTTGGCACGGGTCAGGGTCGTATCTAAGTGCTTGGGACCATCTTGAGTCGCGGTAATAAACGGCAAGTTCACATCCGCCTGGGTGACGTTCGATAGCTCAATTTTGGCTTTTTCTGCTGCTTCCGTTAGCCGTTGCAGAGCCTGTTTGTCTTTACGCAGGTCAATGCCTTCTGTCTTTTGAAACTCTCCCGCTAAGTAGTCAACGATTTTCTTGTCGAAGTCGTCCCCACCTAGGTGAGTGTCACCAGAGGTAGAGAGCACTTCAAAGACACCATCCCCTACTTCTAAGATGGAGACATCAAAGGTGCCTCCCCCTAAGTCAAAGACCAAAATAGTTTCATTACTTTTTTTGTCCAAACCATAGGCCAAAGAGGCGGCGGTGGGTTCGTTGATAATCCGCAACACTTCTATCCCAGCAATTTTGCCAGCGTCTTTGGTGGCTTGTCGCTGGGAATCATTGAAGTAAGCAGGTACAGTAATGACGGCCTGGGTGACTTTTTCACCCAAATATTTACTGGCATCTTCGACCAACTTCCGCAAGACTTGAGCAGAAATTTCTTCGGGGGCAAACTTCTTCCCAGCTGCCTGACAATCTAATTTGATACTGCCCCCTTCGTTAAGGATACTATAAGACACCTCGGTGGTCTCATGAGTGACTTCGTCTTGGCGGCGACCAATGAAGCGTTTGACAGAATAAAAGGTGTTCTCAGGATTCATCACCGATTGGCGTTTGGCAATTTGGCCGACGAGTCGATCCCCATTTTTCGCAAAAGCTACGACGGAGGGGGTGGTTCGGAATCCTTCCGCATTGGCAATGACGGTGGGCTTACCCCCTTCCATCACCGCAACACAGGAATTGGTGGTTCCAAGGTCTATTCCAACAACTTTTGCCATAGGTTTCTTCAAGCTCCTTCTAAAAAAATTGTCTGTTAAGCAAATGCGTCCCTGACCAGCAGGCAAAATACCAATCGACAGAGCAGTGAGTAGGTTGGCAGGGCAAAAAGCAGCAAAGGCTGATTGACTTACATCTATACTGAGGCTCTCTTATCCAGATCTTGAAGGTGTATTTACCGTACCTGGTGTTGGCGGTCTGGGGTTAGGACGCTCATCCCTTGATATTCAAGTGGAATACCGAGGCAGAGAGACAAGCCTTGGTGGATAGAGGTTCTTTAAGTAGATCGCTCAATGTACGCCGTTTCTTAATCTGGAAACATCATTGCTGGGTGAACACATTCACCACTATAGACAGCAGCTCAATCCTCTGTCGGTGGGACAACCGTAACGCTAGGGTTGTATTTACCGATGACCACAGATCGGGCTAACCTCAGTCAATTAGTGGGTTTCATAAAACCATGTGCTAGTATCTGTATCAGATCTCCTTGGGCAAGGGTGCATGGGCAAAGTTCTCGTTCTGAATGCCTCCTATGAACCGCTCAATATCACCAGTTGGCGTCGAGCGGTTGTTTTAGTCCTCAAAGAAAAAGCGGAACAAGTTGAACACAATGGCAAGTTTGTGTATCGAGGTTTTCCCCTGCCAACTGTGATTCGCTTGCGTCAATATGTGCGCGTTCCCTACAAAGAGATTCCCCTCACCCGCCGCAATCTCCTGCATCGAGATAGTCATACCTGTCAATACTGTGGCCATGCTGGGGATGATTTGACGCTGGATCATGTGATGCCGCGATCGCGTGGTGGCGTCGATACCTGGGAAAATATGGTGACCGCCTGTGTGCGCTGCAATGTTAAAAAAGGCAACCGTACCCCCTATGAAGCCCGAATGAAACTGAAGCACCCCCCTCGTAGACCCTATAGCAGCTTATATTTTGAAGTCACTAAGCATCTACGCAGTGGTGTACACCAAGAATGGCGAAAATACGTGATTGGTATGTGATTGACTATTAACGATTTACCCCCAAGAGTATGCCTCCTCAGGCCTTAGGGGTATCCTCATAGTAGGACTATGGCGATCGCAACTTAAGACTGTCAAAATTAAAGATAGGGGTGGGATCAAATCAACTCATTGTCTCACCACCGATCCCAAGCTCCACGAATCGTGATAACCTGCGAAATCAGCGCTGACTTTAAAATTAAGGCAACCTACTTTCCAGACATGATTTCTGAATACTACTCCTTCCTCAATTTGGATTTTTATTATGGTTTCAACTTCTTTGAAGTCAGTTGACCCGGTTCCAGAATCCCATTCAGCAACTATGATTGCACATGAGAAGTTGGGTATTCGCAGCGCGAATAACTTAACCAGCTTGAATGGGCGAGCCCAGGAACAGCGAACCGAGGCTTTAGAGAAAGTTCTAGAACGCCATCGAGGTGAAGCTCAACTCGTACTTTTACAAGACTTTCCTGATCCTGATGCCTTATCTTCTGCCTGGGCCTATAAGCTGATTGCCCAGCAATTCGATATCCAATGTGAGATTCTCTATGCGGGCACCCTTAGCCACCAGGAAAATATTGCCCTTGTAAAATTGACAAACCTTCCCGTCCAGCGCTGGGCCTGTCAATCCCCTAAAACCAAAGAGAAAGACTTATCCATCTATCAAGGATGCGTTTTAATTGACAACCAAGGCAGCACTAGCCAGTTATTACCGGTTCTGCAAGAAGCGGGCATCCCTATTACCATCATTGTCGATCACCATAGCCTGCAAGAAGGGGTTGAGGCTGAGTTCAAAGACGTGCGGCCCAACACCCGAGCCACGGCTACGATCATGACCCAATACTTACAGGCAGGCTTGCTGGCTTTTGATAGCAGCCTCACCGAGCATGTCAAGTGTGCAACGGCGTTGATGCATGGACTACGCTCTGACACAAATTATTTACGACAGGCTCAGGAAGAAGATTTCTTGGCTGCTGCCTACTTGAGTCGTTTCTACGATAGTCAATTGCTGAATACGGTTCTGCAATCTTCCCGCTCTAAGCAGGTAATGGATGTGATTGAGAGTGCCCTCAAAACCGCAGCGTTTACAACAATGTCACGATCGCAGGGGTAGGGTTTCTGCGTTATGACAATCGGGATGCTATTCCTCAGGCGGCTGACTTTTTGGTCACGGAAGATAACGTACATACCGCTGTGGTCTACGGGATTGTCCATGACGAAGATGAGGACTTAGAACTGGTCGTGGGTTCCTTGCGTACGACCAAACTCACCCTCGATCCCGATGAATTTATCAAAGAAGCCTTTGGCCAAGATACCCAAGGCCGCTTCTTTGGCGGCGGACGTTCCCTAGCGGGCGGCTTTGAAATTCCCATAGGGTTTCTGTCGGGTCTCAATGAAAATCCGGACTATGCCAAATTGAAGTGGAATGCCTACGATACCCAGATCAAACAAAAGCTTTTGCGCTTGGTTAACCCAGAGAATAGCGTTATTCCCAGTCGTTAAACCCCACCTGCTGGAAGAATGGGTTAACATTAGTTAATATAGCGATCGCATCGCCCCATTCTGAACCTGGAGGATTGAAGTCCGTGAATAAGCGGTGGAGAAATGCAGGATTATATGCACTGTTGGCCATTGTTGTCTTAGCATTGGGGACGGCTCTACTAGAGCGCCAGCCGGCTGATAACCCCACATGGCGTTACAGCAAGCTCATTGAAGAAGTTGAAAATAATCGCGTCGAGAAAATTCGGATCAGTGTAGATCGAACCCTGGCGGAAGTGAAAATGGGGGAGAGTGAGATTACTGTCAACCTGCCACCGGATCCAGATCTCATTGATATTTTGACCAAGAAAGACGTGGATATTTCAGTTCTTCCCCGCTCAGAAGAAGGGGCGTTGTTTAAGCTCCTGAGTACCTTTTTGGTGCCTGTCCTACTACTGGTGGGTCTGTTCTTCTTATTCCGGCGCGCCCAATCTGGACCGGGGAATCAAGCCCTTAACTTTGGTAAGTCCAAAGCCAGGGTACAAATGGAACCTCAAACCCAAGTCACGTTTAATGATGTTGCTGGAATTGAGCAAGCCAAATTAGAGCTGACAGAAGTGGTAGACTTCCTCAAAAATGCAGATCGCTTTACGGCGGTAGGAGCCAAAATCCCCAAGGGTGTCTTACTGGTTGGTCCTCCCGGAACCGGGAAAACCCTCCTGGCCAAAGCTGTTGCGGGTGAAGCTGGTGTCCCGTTCTTTTCCATCTCTGGCTCTGAGTTTGTGGAAATGTTTGTGGGGGTAGGTGCCTCTCGCGTCAGAGACTTGTTTGAGCAAGCCAAATCCAATGCTCCCTGTATTGTCTTCATTGATGAGATTGATGCAGTCGGTCGACAAAGAGGCGCTGGCCTAGGGGGAGGGAACGATGAGCGCGAACAAACCCTCAACCAGTTACTCACAGAAATGGACGGCTTTGAAGGGAATACGGGCATTATCATCATTGCAGCGACGAACCGCCCCGATGTGCTAGATGCGGCCTTGATGCGTCCAGGTCGTTTTGATCGGCAAGTGGTGGTGGATCGCCCTGACTACAAAGGTCGTCATGAGATTCTCAATGTCCATGCGCGGGGTAAAACCTTGGCCAAGGATGTTGACCTAGAGAAAATGGCTCGTCGCACCCCTGGGTTTACGGGGGCTGATTTATCCAACCTCTTAAATGAGGCGGCTATCTTGGCGGCGCGTCGGAATCTGACCGAGATTTCCATGGATGAAATCAATGACGCCATTGATCGCGTCATCGCTGGGCCTGAGAAGAAAGATCGCGTCATGAGTGAGCGCCGCAAGACCTTAGTGGCTTATCACGAAGCTGGACATGCCCTAGTGGGTGCCTTGATGCCAGACTATGATCCGGTGCAAAAAATCAGCATTATTCCTCGCGGTCGAGCGGGGGGGTTGACTTGGTTTACGCCCAATGAAGACCAAATGGATTCTGGTCTCTATAGCCGTAGCTATCTCCAAAATCAGATGGCCGTTGCACTGGGGGGTCGAATTGCCGAAGAAATTATCTTTGGTGAGGAAGAAGTCACCACCGGGGCTTCTAATGATCTCCAACAGGTGGCGCGGGTGGCTCGACAAATGATCACGCGCTTCGGCATGAGCGATCGCTTGGGTCCTGTGGCCCTAGGCCGTCAACAAGGCAATCCTTTTCTAGGCCGCGACATCATGAGTGAGCGGGATTTTTCCGAAGAGACCGCCGCCACCATTGATGACGAAGTTCGCAATCTCGTTGATCAAGCTTACCGCCGTGCCAAAGAGGTATTGATCTCTAATCGCCCGGTATTAGACGAAATTGCCAGACGTCTGGTGGAAAAGAAACCGTTGATGCCGAGGAATTACAAGAGATCCTCAATACCAGTGATGTGAAAATGGCTGCGATCGCATAATCAACCCCCTATTTCTCCTGCACAGGAAATAGATTCCTGTGCTTGTTTGATGGGGTTGCACTTACAATCCCCACCGCATTCACCCTTCAGCTACTCAAAAGGCTCTGCTCACCAGCAGAGCCTTTTTTATGGCTTATTCAGCTATAGGGATTGACAGCAGTTAAGCATAAGGGTAAAGTACATTTGTACTATTTCGGTTTCTATCTGGAGACTAATAAGTAATGGCTGTAGATTTAACTTCTCCTATCCCCGTTGACCTTTCCACAAACGCTGATCAGGCCTATCGCCGTCAGCACCAATATCAACACCGCAAGTTAAAAATGGTGATTCGGCATCGGCGGCGTTTGGTCTATTTACGCGCAGCTTTTCAGCGAGAACTGGATCGAGCCTTGAGTGCCCGACTCCAACAGGAATTAGCCCTCACGATCCGCTTAGATGAACAGGAATTGGGACAAGCCCGTTTCATGGCTCATTTTGAATTTGCCGATCAGCAGTGGGTCTTAACCTGCCAACATCATTTGTGGCGCTGCGATTGGTTCTTTACCAACACCGCTCACCCCCAAGTGATTCACTGCACCCACCACACCTTAAAAAATCGTCTCTGCTATGCTCTAGGCCAATTTCAACATCAGCGAACCTGGGCTGAGAATTCTAGCGCAGCCTAAAAGTTTGGGTAGTCCTAAACAAGTTAAGGATGCATTGTAGTGGTGAACAAAGAGCCAAATGGCTCCAATGTGATTTTCCAGTTTTTTGGAGAAACAGAGGGTTTTACGCACTAATCGTGAGACTCGTTGGCGCATCGTACAGTTGAAGCGCTCAATACAACTGGTTTTGCCTGTCTCTTTGCCAACCGCCTTGTGACGCTTATCAGGGAACACAAGGGCATAGGCACTCCAAAAATCCGTGTAAGCCACCACACACTGACGGTAGATACCAGACAACGAAGCCCAAAGTGCCCTCGCTCCTTGTTCAGAGCAATCAACCGACATGAATCCCGATACTTTCGCGGGTGTCGACATCCAAGGCAAGCCACACCCATTGTTTGTTGCCTTTATCGCCGACAAACGACCACATTTCATCACACTGAATCCTCAGTTGCCCTTTTTTCTTGAGGACACAGCGACCTGTCGAGGAATCGACTCGTATTTGCGGTTAACATAGTCCTGCAACCAAGTTTCGGATACGTCGCATACCCTTGAAATCCCTGCAAGAGGCATCTTTTCGAGTAAGAGTTTATCGATCAGCTCTTTGGTCGTTTGAGAAATCAGTTTTTGCTTGGGTGCCTTGACGAATTGTCGACCGCAGGCTTTGCACTTGTGATTTTGATTCCCGTTGTGAATGAAACCGTTTTTGACTACATTTTTCGATTCGCAGCTTGGGCAACTTGGCATGGGTCGTTAGTGAATAAGGATCTCCTCTGAACTACCCCACCACGGTGGCTGGGGTTTCTAATTGAAGCCCGATGACCAATCCTATGCGGTCACTTTAGGGGTTTGGGGCAGTTTACTCAACGGTCACAGATTTCGCTAAATTCCGGGGCTGATCGACATCAAGTCCGCGCAGGGCGGCAATGTGATAGGACAATAATTGCAGGGGTATGACCGTCAGCAGCGGTGAAATAATTTCATCCACGGCAGGAACAGGCAGCAACGTGTCAAAGGTGTCTTTGGCTTCTTGTTCATCCATTGGCGTCACCCCAATCAGTTGGGCATCGCGGGCGCGGGCTTCTTGGGCATTGGAGAGCACTTTTTCAAAGACCGTTCCTGGCATGGCGATCGCAACCACAGGCACCTTGGCATCCAATAAGGCGATGGGGCCATGCTTCATTTCCCCCGCGGGATACCCTTCGGCATGGATATAGCTGATTTCTTTGAGTTTCAAAGCGCCTTCTAGGGCGATGGGGAAATTAATCCCTCTGCCGATATAAATAAAATCCGTCGTCTCCACAAAATTATGGGCTAAGACCTCTACATACCGCTCCTGACTTTCGAGGACTTGCTCAAGCTGGGCGGGGAGCTGTTGTAATCCCTCAATAATCTCACCCAACCGCTGGACCGAGAGGGTCTGGCGCTGATAGGCCAAATCCAGAGCCAAAAAATAAAAGGCCATGAGTTGGGCCATAAAGGTTTTGGTGGCTGCCACCCCAATTTCAATCCCAGCATGGGTATCAATAATATTAGGGATCAGACGAGCTAGAGAACTTTCGGGGCGATTGGTAATCCCCAGCAAGCGAGGTTGAAAACGAGGGGGCTGCTGGGCACGACGCTGTTGTTCTGTTTCTAGGGCAGCTAAGGTATCGGCAGTCTCGCCCGATTGCGTCACCCCAATCGTCAGGGTATTGGCCGTTAAGGGGGAGGGCGCATAGCGAAACTCCGAGGCATATTGGACAATCGTGGGAATGCCGGCCAATTGCTCTAGTAAATACTTGCCTACCAAACTGGCATGCCAACTGGTTCCACAGGCCATGATTTGGATGCTTTCTAAATCTTGAGTCAGTTCTGGAGCCAAGTTCAAACGAATCGGATTGGTTCCACTGGTGGGTTGCCAATCACTGTCTAAATAATTCTCTAAGCAGGTTCGCACCACACCGGGCTGCTCATAAATTTCCTTGAGCATGAAATGTTTGAAGCCTTGTTTTTCCACCATCACCGGGTTCCAGTTCAAGGTGCGGGGGGGACGGCGAATGCGGTTGCCATCGAAGTGATGGAGGGTAACTCCTTGGGTTGTCAGGCGGGCAAGTTCTTGGTTTTCGAGGGTTAAGACTGTTCGGGTATGGTGAATTAAAGCGGGGGTATCGGACGCACAGAAAGATTCCCCTTTCCCTAAGCCCACGACTAAGGGGGCTTGCTGACGGGCCACAATCAGCTCATCGGGGAAATCGGCAGATACAACGGCGATCGCAAATGCTCCTTGCAAGCAATTGACCGCCTGCCGCACCGCCTCTAGAAGTAGAGACTCACCACCAGAATTGGCTTGCAGCCCTTGCAGCTTCTCCGCAATTAAATGGGGAATCACTTCCGTATCCGTTTCTGAGCGGAACACACAGCCTCGTTCTTTCAGCTCTTCTCGCAGGTCTCGATAGTTTTCAATAATACCGTTTTGGACCACGGCCAATCGATCTAGGGCATCTCGATGGGGATGGGCATTGTGTTCTTCTGGCTTACCATGGGTTGCCCACCGTGTATGGCCAATGCCCAAGACTGCTGCCTTATCCCAATTAGCCAATTTTTCCTGGAGATGATGGAGCTTGCCCTTGGCGCGAATACAATGCAGTTGAGCCTCAGAAACCGTAGCAATCCCAGCAGAATCATACCCTCGATATTCCAACTTCTGTAAACCGGAGAGCAAGATATTGCTTGCTTCTTGAGTGCCAATATAGCCAACAATCCCGCACATATCCCAATCCCTGTCTTTGCGATCTCCACTAACGCAGTTTGCCGCAACTCAACCCTAAAAGGCAATCCCTTGACTCAAAATGGAATCCAATCCAGGAGATCGCGCCATTCGTCTGCTTCGGACGCACTCCAAATCAAATGGAGATCCTGTGCAAGTGGATCAATGGGTGTTGCTGGGCGAATTCATAAGAGTCCCCAAGTGTGACCACCATTATGCCAGTATTCTGCTAGCAGTATAGCCTTCAAAATAATAGGCTAGGACAGTATCGATGCCGATTGCGTCTTCTTGTGAATCCTGAAACACCCGCCTCAAATTTAACATCAGACCAGGGGTACTGAATTGAGAATGCCTAGTTTTTCGAGTGCTTGGGCGATCGCTTCAGTGCGACTTTGCACCCCGAGTTTGCGAAAGATGCTTTCCAAGTGTTTTCGCACATTGCTGAGATGGATGTCTAGACGGTTGGCGATCGCTTGATTATCTTGACCCCGAATCACCCAATACAGAATTTCAGTTTCGCGGGAGCTTAATCCCAGGAGTTCCAATGCTGACAGCAATGATAAAGTTTGTTCTTCGCAATTTCTCAATAACCGCTGGTAGCATCCCTTTGATAGTCAATCTTTCAGGTTGGCGCAAGAACCAGCACAGTAGCAATCGCTTTAGCCCGAATCATCTCAGGTAGGGGAGGAATATTCCCATCTGCTCTTAGGAGCCGTGCAAGAATAACTTGAACATTTTTTATATGAAAGCTAGATTCACAAGCTATTTCAGATGAAATTTGTACAACTTATTTTTGCATGATGCCTAAGAAACAAATTGAAGTTTCTTTCACGCATAAGGAACAATCCTGTTCTTGGACAGCTTTTGTCACTCTGTCGGTAGAATATCTGCAAGGTTTATTTTTGGTGATCTTAGGCGATCTCCAGAAAAGGATTTACCAAATAATCTACTCAAAGGGCGCATCCAGACGTTGGGGGAGGGGAAGCTGAAACGCCCAAACTTCGTTCGGTGAAACAACGAGCCTTCGTAGACTCCCCCAACCTTTAGATACGCCCCTACTCAAACCGATCTATGTTCAATGTAAGAAAGAAGGGTAACCGACCTAAATTGGTAGAATCTTACTCAGAGATCGCCTTAAGACTTCCTCAAGAAACGTTACGAATTGCAATCTAATTGGCTATGTTCATAAGTGGTGTACCCATTCAATTCGGCTTTGAAGCTGAGCAATAAAGTATATGGCCGAAATTCTATCCAATACGGTGGCGCTGTCGCGAATGCAGTTTGCACTAACTGCTATTTTTCACATGCTCTGGCCCATTTTGACCACTGGAATGGCGATTTATCTAGTCATGGTGGAAGGGATGTGGCTAAGGACACGCAATCCAGATTATTATCACCATGCCCGTTTCTGGTCTAAGCTCTACGTCCTCAATTTCGGTGTTGGAGTTGCGTCAGGACTGCCGATGGAATTTCAATTTGGCACCAACTGGGCACCTTTCTCGGAAGCAGTCGGTGACTTTTTTGGTAGCATTCTCGGTTTTGAGGCGGCAATGGCGTTCATGCTGGAAGCTGGATTTCTGGGCATCATGCTGTTCGGTTGGGAGCGGGTGCATCCGGTGATTCACTATCTGGCAACCATCATGGTTGCCTTTGGTGCCAATCTGTCTACCTTCTGGATTTTAGTTGCTAATTCCTGGCTGCAATCGCCAACGGGCGGAGCAATGGTGAACGGCAAATTTATCGTTAGCGACTACTTTCAGGCAATTTTGAATCCCTTCATGGTCAAAAGCGTGGCGCATATGTTTTTAGCTACGTTGGAAACGTCTTTATTTGTGATTGGTGGCATTAGCGCCTGGTATATTCTGAACCAGCGTCATCAGGTATTCTTTGCGCGATCGCTCAAAATTGTGATTGCCGCTGCGATCGCCGTGGCACCCCTGCAAATCTACATCGGACATTTGAGTGCTGAACAGGTCTATCACTATCAGCCCACCAAGCTAGCAGCCATGGAAGCCAAGTGGGAAACCAGCCCTGCCGGACAGCCTGCCGATTGGAGTGTGCTGGCATTGCCCGATGAAACAGGGGAAAAAATCGCTGGGAACTGACCATTCCTAACGCCCTCGGTTACATTTTGGAGTTCAAACCGACGCTCTCTGAACCCGTTTTGGGGTTGAAAGAATGGCAGCCCAAGGATCGCCCTCGCATGGTGGGATTAATCTACTATTCCTTCCGGATCATGAGCGGGATTGGGTTTTTCCTGGCAGGACTAATGCTGTGGAGTGGCTTGCAGTGGCTGCTGGGCAATCTTTCCTCCAAAAAAATTGCTCAACAGAAATGGCTACTACGGGGCTGGATTTTCGCAGCTCCCCTAGGCTACATCGCCGTTGAAGCAGGTTGGATTGTGCGCTGCGTCGGTCGGCAACCCTGGACACTGTATGGTCAAATTCGCACTGCTGATGCGGCTTCCCAACTTCCAGCCAGTAACGTTCTCACCTCTCTAACTGCCTTCGCTGTGATCTATGCCATTCTGTTTGTTTCGGCACTGTACTTTGGCAGTCAGATCCTCCGCAAAGGTCCCAATCTCGAACTTCCCGTTCCCGGACTGGATAACCAGCCTGCGGTAGACACCACTCCAGCCGAATTTATCCCTGACCAACGCCCCGTCAAAGCAGAACAGTAGGAGACCTGATGGACGCACTCTTGCATTTTCTCCCCCAAGTCTGGTTTTTGATTTTGGGGCTATTCCTGTTCCTTTATGTGATGTTAGATGGGTTTGATCTGGGTGTGGGGATTCTCTCTCTAACCAGTTCTGATGAGGAGCGCCGTAGCCTGTTAATGACCAGCCTGGGAAATATTTGGGATGCCAATGAAACCTGGCTAGTAGTCATGGGTGGCGCATTATTTGGGGCATTTCCGCTGGCTTACGGAACTATTCTCAGTGCGCTGTATATCCCCATTTTTATGATGATTTTTGGGCTGATCTTTCGGGCAGTGGCCTTTGAGTTTCGGGAACATTCCCAGCGTAAGATGTTTTGGAATTTTGCTTTTGGCGCTGGTAGCTTCCTTGCCGCCCTGGGACAAGGATTTGCTCTGGGCAGTGTAATTGAAGGCATTGCCGTCGATGAAGCCGGACATTTCATTGGCTCGACCTGGGACTGGCTCGATTGGCGATCGCTCCTAGTGGCCCTCACCCTGATTCAAGGTTATGTGTTGATCGGTTCCACCTATTTGATTTTGAAAACCGAGGGAGAACTGCAAAAAACTCACTTTCGCACTGCCAAGCTTGCTGCGATCACAACCTTGATCGGTGCAGTTCTAATCACAATCGCTATACCTATATTTTACGAAACGGCACGCACTCGCTTATTTAGTCCGCCGCTGTTCTATGTCTTTGCAGCGATTCCACTGCTGGGTTTATTGTTGATCTGGCTGTTGCTCCGCAGCCTTAACCGTGAGGAAGAACGTACACCATTCATCTGGACCATCCTGATTTTCCTATTGACCTTCATCGGGTTGGGACTGATTGTGTTCCCTTACATCATTCCTACCCAAATCACGATCTATCAAGCTGCCGCTGCGCCCAGTGCGTTGGTGTTCATGATCATTTTTGTGGGATTTTTAATTCCGATCATGCTGTTTTACAACATCTATCAATACGTGGTGTTTCGCGGAAAAGTTGTTGGCAGTGCCTACGAAGATTAAAAGGCTGATGCTCACCACAACCGCGATTTGCCTTCAGGTTTCAATCAATCCTAGGCTAACTTGAATGGCCTGGTTGACTAATGTCATTGTTTCATCGGTTAGTTTGCCAAGGCGCTTCAGCAAGCGCTGTTTGTCAATCGAGCGAATTTGGTTGAGCAGAACCACTGAATCTATGGTCAGTCCGCCTTCTGATGACTGAACCAGCACTTCTGTTGGATACAGCGTCTCATCGAATTGAGACGTGATGGCAGCAACAATCGTAATGGGGCTATGCTCATTGGCAACATCATTTTGCAAGACAAGAGCAGGACGTGTTTTTTGAATCTCAGATCCAACAGTTGGGTCAAAACTCACTAGATAAATTTCTCCTCGCTGGGGTTGCACTAGTTTGCGTTTTGCTGCCATGCCTCTTCCTCAAGAGAAAACCAGTCATCAGCTAATTGACGATCACGCTCAGCTCGACGAATCGCGCCTTCCTTTAGCTGTTGTCGAAGTTTCTCGGTTTGGATCTGGTTGAGGTAGGCTTGGATTGCAGCATGGATAAACCGACTGCGATCGCCCTTGGGCACAAATTTGTCAAGCTCTTGCAGAGTTTCTCTAGGTAAGGTGATGTTGATTCGATGATTTGACATACACTATTAATACACACTTATAGTAAGTATTAATAGTGTACCGCACGCAGTTGGGATTGCTGAATATCCATGGAACTGCTATACTTGTACAACAAGCCGTACAAGTATAAATAAATGAAAATTGTGTCGTTTAGCGAAGCCAGAAACAACCTCAAAACGGTTTTAGACCGAGTAGTGGAAGATGCGGACTATACGATCATTACCAGACGAGATGCAGAGGATGCTGTCGTAGTGTCACTGGAGTTATTTAACAGTTTGCTAGAGACGGTTTATTTACTCAAGTCCCCCGCCAATGCCGCCCATTTGCACCGTTCTATTGCCCAGTTCAAAAAGGGGAAAGTGGTGGAGCGAAAGTTGGTAGATGATTAGAAAGCTGACCTGGACAGATCAGGCTTGGAACGATTATGTATATTGGCAAGGACAAGACAAGAAAACTTTGAAGCGAATTAATAAGCTGATTGAAGCAACACGTCGATCACCGTTTGCGGGAATTGGCAAACCCGAACCCCTGAGAGAAAATTTGGCTGGTTGTTGGTCTCGACGAATTGATGATATGCATCGATTAGTTTATGTAGTGGATGACGAGGATCTCACAATTATTGCTTGTCGCTACCACTACTCTGAGTAGGATAAACTGCTACCACTCAGGAATAAAGCAGCACAACAGTTTTTCTAGAAGCTCAAGAGGCTTTGATAGGCCACTTCAATCGACTGGCACTCTGAAGAAACACGATTCTCCAGGGTTTGCAGGCGAGTTACTTCCGTTTGGCAATCAATTTGCCGAGAAGCTTTTTGTTGGCGCAAGTTCTCTAACTCTTGCTGACGGGCTTGAATATCTGCTTGTAGGCGTTGCCTAACCTCTTGGTTGTAGGCATCAAAACACTCGTGGATCGTGTTATAAATCGGCTGATAGTGGTCCTGGGCAATTTGAGGCAGACATTTGCTGAATTCTGCTTTGGTGGCTTGGGTGAGTTGCTTGCGGGCATGATCGGCTTGTAAGACCCCGATGCCTAACCCCACCAGTGCAAAGGTAATTGGCCCCAAAATAATCCCAAACACCGAAGAGGCGATGAGGGCAATACCCGCTGAGGTAAAGAAATTGAGGAGGATGCTTTGGAAATCAAAGCCAGTGGCAGCCATAGCAGCACCACTGAGATTTCCCGATGCCAGGGAAAATAAGCCCATCGCCCATTTTGCCCATCCCGGTGCATTATCCTCCGCTTCTGACTTCGAGGGACGAGGCTGGATGGTTTGTCCCGTCAGTTTTTCCGTGATCCGATCCGTAATTTGGGTGTAGGAGGTGCCATAGCGTTCCGCACTTTGAGACAACTGAGCAAAGGCTGCTTTGAGTTCTGCTTCGGCTTGGCGGGTCCAGGCAAAGAACTTATCGTTCACATACTGCTGAAACGCCTTTTGAAAAGCAGCATTAAAAGCTTCTCGGCGGCCTTGGTTGAATAAATCTAATAATTCTAGATTGGGGGGTTGATATTTTAAGAAGTCTTGATCAAAGGTGGTTTCTAAACCCAATACATAAGTGCGAAAAGACTCGGCAATGGTGCGCGATCGCTGATCTCGAACTCGATCAATCTCATACCGAAAATGATCCCCAATCTCCTTTAACCCAGCAAATTCTGGTTCCACCGAATGAATGCGTTCCTCTAGCTCTTGTAGGCTTTGATCCAAGAGAGGAATCCGCAGGGCTGTAGCCTCTTGCACCCGATCCAGAGCTTGACGGGCGAGGGTGCGAGCCTGCCGCAGTTCCGAGACGGCTCGTTCTTGGGTCAAGAAGGTATTCAATGCTCCTAAAAAGGCAGGAAATCCCGTTCCGGCCATCTCAGCATTCGGATCCTTGAGCCGCTGGCGCAGGGTTTGCAACGCCGAGATCGCAAAGACACGTTCTTCGTAAACGTCATAGCCATCGACTTGACAATACTCCTCTAGGTTAGTCCGAAACACCTGATGGAGTTTGCGGGTTGCCGCTTCTAGCTCCTGCGGATCCTCAGGGTCAAGCAAACTGTCCTGGATCTGATCCCAGGCATTAATCAAGAAGAAAATCGAGAGTCCTCGACCTTTAATGTAATTTTCTAGATAGCGACGTTCGGCCAGGGTGCAGGGTTGAGTGGCCCGCAATACGAATAAAATGGCATGACAGTTTTGCAGATATCCCAAAGACAGGTCATTGCGAGCTTCGGTATCATTTAAGCCGGGACTATCGACAATCTCTACCCCTTTTCCCAGTAAGGGGAGGGGATATTCCACCACCGCATGGCTGACATCGGGGAAAGCAATCTGCTGTTGCGCTTCGAGTTGCTTAGCTTCTTCGGGGTCAATCGTATAGCGTTCCTTGAAACGGGCAAAATCAATTTGTTCTGGCGATTTGCCATCATGGAAGTGGATGGTGACAGTCTTTTGGCGACCATACTTGAGAATCGTCAGCAGCGCTGTACAGGGATTGACATCACTGGGCAGCAGATTCTCGCCAATCAGGGCATTCAAAAATGTGCTTTTACCGCGTTTCATATCCCCTAAGACCATCAGTCGAAACACCCCCTGCTTTAAGTTTTGACTGGCAATGCCGACATCCTCAATTTCTTGCTGCAACTGCAATGAACCAGAGGCGGTTTGGCCATCCTGTTCGGCTTGGCTGAGGGTAGCGGCAATGTTATCCAGATGAGTAGCAATTTGTTGACGAATCCGGGCAATCCGATCTAAATCTTGCAGGAAGCTAGCGGTTTCAACGGGAGGGTTCATAGGGTTGATCAACAGAGCTGCTTTTTCAGCATACCCACTTGCACCTTGTTATCCTATGGGTTGGTAAAGGTTTACAGAAAATACCCTGTCAGTGCAGAACAGGTAGAGAAGCAAAGATGAGTTTTTCCGCAATTGTGAAAGGGTTGGGGCGATCGCGCCTCTGTGAAGAGCTGCTGCTCAAGCTCCAGCAGCAGCATGTCTTAGATCTATGTGGGTTGCCCCGTCTGCCCAAGGGGTTGGTGGCCTCTGCCTTGGCTCAAGAGCAGCACCAGCCGCTATTGGTGGTCACCGCCACTTTAGAAGAATCAGGACGCTGGGCCACTCAGCTAGAAGCGATGGGATGGCAGACGGTCTATTTTTACCCCACCTCAGAAGCCTCTCCCTACGAAGCGTTAGATCGAGAATCAGAAATGATCTGGGGTCAATTACAAGTCCTCGCTGAGTTGCTGAGACTGCGTGCCCATCCCCAGGAAATGCCCTTAGCGATTGTGACCACAGAGCGCGCCCTTCAACCCCATTTACCCCCCGTCGAAGCCTTCGCCTCCTATTGCCTCACCCTAGAACCGGGGATTGAACTAGATCTAAAAACCTTGAGTGAGCGCCTAGCCCGTTTGGGGTACGAGCGGGTGCCTTTAGTGGAAACCGAAGGCCAATGGAGTCGGCGCGGCGATATTGTCGATCTGTTTCCCGTGGCCTCAGAGCTGCCGATCCGGCTGGAATGGTTTGGGGATGAACTAGAGAAAATGCGGGAATTTGACCCCACGACGCAGCGCTCCCTGGATAGCAGTGACAAGCTCACCCTCACCCCCACCAGTTTTGCGCCAATTATCCTGGCAGCTCTCAGTGACGAACAGCGCTTACAGATCCAACCCTACTTAACGGCAGAAGAACAAGCCCTCCTAGAAACAGGTACCCTAGAAGGCAGTCAACGGTTTTTGGGATTAGCCTTCCCCACGCCTGCCTCGGTTCTGGATTACTTGCCAGCGCAGACCTTAGTTGTCATGGATGAACCGCATCAATGTCTTCCCCATTGCGATCGCTGGGTAGACCATGCCCAAGAGCAATGGCAAGCAGTGAATCAGCCAGCAGCCCCACTCCCCAAGCTGCATCAATCCTTTGAGACAACCCTAGGGCAAATCGAGGTCTTTGATCGGTTGTTTTTATCGGAGTTGGCAGAAACCCAGAGTGGCTTGAATCTGGCGAGTCGGAGGGTGCCGGCAGTCCCCCATCAGTTTGGCAAGTTAGCAGAGACGATTCGAGAAGAGCGCGATCGCAAATTTAGCGTCTGGCTAATTTCAGCCCAGCCCTCCCGATCCGTGGCTCTTTTGCAAGAGCATGATTGTCCTGCCCAGTTTGTGCCTAATCCCAAGGACTTTCTGGCCATAGACAAACTGCAAGAGCAGCATACCCCTGTTGCCCTCAAGTACTCTGGGCTGGCTGAACTGGAAGGCTTTATTCTACCGACCTTCCGCACGGTGGTGATTACAGATCGGGAATTTTTTGGCCAACATACCCTGGCCACGCCTACCTATATTCGCAAACGGCGGCGGGCCGCATCCAAACAAGTTGACCCTAATAAGCTGCAACCCGGAGATTATGTTGTTCATCGCAATCATGGGATTGGCAAATTTCTAAAGCTGGAAAGCCTCACCCTCAATCACGAAACCCGTGAATATCTGCTCTTGCAATATGCCGATGGCACCTTGAGGGTGGCTGCGGATCAGCTCGGTGCTCTGTCTCGGTTGCGGACGACAGGAGAAGGACATCCCCAACTCAACAAAATGACGGGGAAAGCTTGGCAAAAAACCAAGACCAAAGTTCGCAAATCCATCAAGAAATTGGCGGTGGATCTGCTGAAGCTCTATGCCCAACGCGCTCAACAGGAAGGATTCAGCTTCCCCATTGATCAGCCTTGGCAAGTAGAGATGGAAGAGTCCTTCCCCTATCAGCCTACTCCCGATCAGCTCAAAGCCAGCCAAGATGTCAAACGCGATATGGAAAGCGATCGCCCCATGGATCGCCTCGTCTGTGGGGATGTGGGCTTTGGCAAACAGAAGTTGCCACTCGTGCCATCTTTAAGGCCGTCACCGCGGGCAAACAGGTGGCCTTGCTGGCTCCCACCACCATTTTGACGCAGCAGCATTATCACACCCTGAAAGAGCGGTTTGTGCCCTATCCCATGCAAATTGGCCTGCTCAATCGCTTTCGCAGCGCCGAAGAGTGCAAAGACATTCAAAAACGCCTGCAAACGGGGGAACTGGATATTGTCGTCGGCACCCATCAGCTCCTCAGTAAACAGGTCAACTTTCGGGATTTGGGTCTACTCGTGATCGATGAAGAACAGCGGTTTGGCGTCAACCAAAAAGAAAAAATCAAAGCCCTGAAAACCCAAGTGGATGTCCTCACCCTGAGTGCAACCCCAATTCCTCGCACCCTGTATATGGCCTTATCCGGTGTCCGGGAAATGAGCCTGATTACCACACCGCCCCCTGCCCGACGGCCCATCAAACCCATCTGGCGGCCTATGATGTCGAAGCCATCCGCAGTGCGGTCCGCCAAGAATTAGATCGGGGGGGCCAAATTTTCTATGTTGTCCCCAGAGTCGAAGGCATTGAAGAAGTTGCCGCTAAATTGCGGGAAATGGTTGCCAGTGCCCGCATTGCCATTGCCCACGGTCAAATGGTGGAAGGCGAATTAGAAGCGACGATGCTGACGTTTAGTAATGGGGATGCCGATATTCTAGTATGTACAACCATTGTCGAATCGGGACTGGATATCCCCAGGGTAAATACGATTGTGATCGAAGATGCCCAGAAGTTTGGTCTATCGCAACTCTATCAGCTCCGGGGTCGGGTAGGCAGAGCCGGGATTCAAGCCCATGCGTGGCTGTTGTATCCCCAGCAAAGCTCCCTCACAGAAAAAGCCCGACAACGGCTGCGCGCCCTCCAAGAATTTAGCCAATTGGGTTCGGGCTATCAGTTAGCGGTTCGAGATATGGAGATTCGCGGGGTAGGCAATTTACTGGGTGCAGAGCAATCCGGCCAAATGGAAGCCATTGGCTTTGATTTGTACATGGAGATGTTAGAGGAGTCGATTAATGAAATTCGCGGTCAAGAAATTCCCCAGGTGGATGATACCCAAGTGGACTTGAACCTGACGGCGTTTATCCCTGCCGATTACATCCCCGATTTAGATCAAAAGATGAGTGCTTACCGAGCCGTGGCCGCAGCCCAGACCAAAGCCGACCTCATGCAAACCGCCGTGGACTGGAACGATCGCTATGGTTCCATTCCCGCTGCGGCTCAACAACTCCTGAACATTATGGAGCTAAAACAATTGGCCAAAGCATTAGGGTTCTCGCGCATTAAGCCGGAAGGGAAACAGCATGTCATTCTGGAAACACCCATGGCAGAACCCGCTTTTAAGGTCTTGCAAGAGAACTTGCCTGAACATTTGCGATCGCGCTTCGTTTACATCCCCGGCAAAATCACCGTCCGAGGATTGGGAATGATCAAGGCCGATGACCAGTTAGCCAGCCTGATTGACTGGCTGGGGAAAATGCAAGGGGCATTACCTTCTCTAACGGCGGTGGAGACAGGAATGACCATGAAGGTCTGAAGATAAGGGCGATTCCCTACGGGGCAGCAAAGGTGAACGCTCCAATTGTAAGGCCAAACGACAAGGGTTTCTGGCTACACAACCGATGTGAAAAAGGATGGCTTTTTGTCGTTTGCAAGTAAGCCTCTTTCGTTCTTCAGGGAGCATAGACTGAGATCAGTAAACTTATCAATATGATAAGTTAAGATAACCACAACATGTCGTATGTCATTGGCTTTTGAACCCATGAAAAACATTAGAGATATATCCCCCCATTAGAGATATATCCCCCCATGCGAATCATCTCCGACTCTCGCCTACGAGAAGCCTCTGCAAAGTACCCTAATGCCCAGGCCAGTGTCAGAGCTTGGATCAAAGTAACAAAAGCAGCCAACTGGCAAAGTCTTGAAGAGGCTCGTAAGACTTTCCCCAGCGCAGATCTTGTCGGTAAGCTGACCGTCTTTAATATTGCCGGGAATCATTATCGGCTCATAACCTGGATTGATTACCAAAAACACAGAGTTTATATCCGTTATTTTTTAACCCATGCTGAATACGATAAAGGTAGGTGGAAGGATGATTCTTGGAATCAGTGATGCACCTAGCTACGAGAGCTTAGTACAAGAATTTATCCCACGGCCTATCCACAATGATAGGCAGCTACAAGCTACCCAAAACAGGATTGATGCTCTCATCGATTTAGAGCGTGAACTCACTCCAGATGAAACAGACTACCTAGACATCCTAGGAACACTGGTTTGGGAATATGAACAGACTTTAGAGCCTATCCCTGATATCTATGGGGTGGAGCTACTTAAAGTTTTAGTTGCCGATAGGGGGCTAAAGCAAAAAGATCTCGTCCCTATTTTTAAGGCTGAGTCGATCATCTCAGATGTCTTTAAGGGGCGTAGACAGTTTACAACCAGACACATACAGGAATTAGCGGAGTATTTTCATGTGTCCCCCGCCGCTTTTTTCCATCTGAAGCGTTAAGGGAGATTCTTTTAGCAATCAGAACTGATCGCACTTCCAATCCAAGGCTAGCCAACTCTGCCCCAACTATAGATCAAACCTTTGGTGAGATTAGCCCTGTTACCCTGCAAAGTTGCATTGATACTAATTCTCAGAGAACATGCACTAAATTCAATACCTGGAATGCTTTTAATACAATGATATTTGCAATGCACACTCATCAAGAATTGGTATGACATCAGTAATTACACTGAGAATATTAATTTTTTGCTGCTAAAAGATATTCACGCCCCTAAGCCAGCCATGCTGGACGGCAGCGTTGTTTCATGTTCTGGGTAGAAAAACCAGAGTTCCTGATCTACCGTAATCAGATAGATGTTTCTCCAAAAAACTCAACCGCATTGCAAGGTTTGTCAAGTTTCTCTGGTAACAATGAAATAGCCCTGGGATGGGTAATATCCGCCCTGCTAATTTTCAGGGCTTTTGCTGATTCACAAACGGGTGTATCTAAAGGTTGGGGGAGTCTACGAAGGCTTGTTGTTTCATCGAACGAAGTTTGGGCGTTTCCGCTTCCCCTCCCCCAACGTCTGGATACGCCCACCAGACTTTCACAAACCCTTATTTCAGAGCCATTCGAGTAGAGACGGACAAATTGTGCAAGGCGAGTCATTTCTGGCGTTGGTACTGAAGGGTAAATCGGCAAGTAAAGCACAGTACTGATCAGTGTTTTAGCTTGTGCTGAGTCTTCTCCAAGGGCTGTCAAACTAGTGGTTCCTGTGGTCGTGTCAAATCCCTCTATTCTAAGTTTCTGCATCAGCAACTTTGGATTTGCAGTGACGAAGGGCACCAGCCAATAGGAATGTTGCATGGTTTTCCTTCCAGGATAAGAATCTGGTTTATCCAATAAAGCCAGAAATTGATGAGCCGTCTGCTGCCGCTGATCATAATGTGAGGAATCGAGATGCTTGAATCTATACTGCAAAAGTCTGAGCATTCCTTTAGGAGGGCGATATCGTAATTGAGACTGAATATCTCCTTTGCTAAATCCCCGTGTTAGAGAACTGATGAAATGATCTAAATCTATTTTGAGGCAATCTAAGCAAGTGACAAAGATGCCAAATATTTTCGGAATAGCCAGAAATTTAAAGCAGAGATATTTGAGCAATCTTTTAAAGAACCATACTTCATTTTTGATAGGATAGATTTGCTCAATGTTGTACATTTTCTGGGCTAACTGTTTATCCTGTACTAGGGTAACAGACCCTCCTAAAGCCGTACAGGATTTGATTGGGCCAAAACTAAAAAAGCTGATATCAGCCTCTGGATGTCCAAGATATCGCAAACCATCGAATGCCTGGGCGCAGTCTTCTACGAGTAAAATATTGTGGCTTTTGCATATTTCGACATAAGGATCAAGAGGGATAATAGATCCAAAGAGATGCGCTAAAATAAACACCCGACTCCGGTTAGAAATAGATGATTTGAATAAGTCTACAGAGGGTGCGAGGGTTTCTAAATCAATATCTACAGGGATGGGAATGCAATGGTGCTTTTTGATAATCTCTTCCATATGAGCAATATTGACTGCACTCATGATAATTTCTGAACCAGGAGGTAAGTTCAGTGCCTGTAGAAGTAGATCCAAAGATGTTCTGACGCAAAGCGTAACCAGAGTTTGCTTTTGTGTATGCCAAAAGGATTGAATTTGAGAAATTATTTCCTCTCTTTCAGACCAGGAAAAGTAAGAAAGTAGGTTTGCTCTCAAATCCTTAAAAGTGATATCTAACTCAATTCTCGGATAAACCTTCATACTGCTCAATCTCAAAAAAAGTAATTTTTGGTTCTGTACCCTGACGTAGACGATCAAGGTTACTGCGATGTCGATAAATAACAAGGATGCTGAGGACAAAAGTGATAAAGGTATAAGTAGATGGAGAGTGAGTAAAAATCATCAGAATTGGGATAGCGATCGCAACCAGCATTGAACTAATCGAAGTGGTTCGCCACATCACTACTGTTGCTAGCCAAAGACCAAAGGCACCTAGTGCCACCATCCAATTAAGAACTAACAGCACTCCCAAGCCTGTAGCAGCAGATTTACCACCCTTAAAATTAATCCAACAAGAGTAGCTATGTCCCAATGTTACTAAGAATGCTGCACCTACCACAAACCATTCATGCAAAGCTTGAACGTTGATCATTACACTGCTGATATCCGATATCTTGGAGATGATTTTTAACTCATTAACAGACTGCATTAGTAAGATAGCAGTAAGCCCTTTTATCAAATCAATTGTAAATACAAAAGATCCTTCAACTTTGCCGATTGTTCGCCAAACATTTGCGGCTCCAGTTGAACCGGAACCCTGTTTTAGAATGTCAATATTTGCCCTACGACCCACTAGATATCCTGTTGGAATCGAGCCTAAAAAATAAGCAATTACTAATAAGATGATCTCCATAATTAACCTGAGTTCGGGATAAGCAAAAGAATAGAATCCTCGACAGGCAAAGCTTTAAGCAAATTGCTGCCTGAAGTGGAGTTTTAGTTCTCAATAAGTCCTATTACTGAGAAAAATCTCGATAGTGAAGCTTATTGATAGAGCCTTGACTTATACTGCGACCATAAAAGACGGAAAATCGATACTTCTAGGGATTCCTTGTCCCGAACTCAGGTTGATTAATATTGATTAATCTTACTGAAACAATATCTGTAATAGTCATGTTTGACTATTGTTCTGCTCTTATTAATCTGATGATATCTTTGAAAGCTATCTCAAATAAAGATAGTTTTTTTGACTTTTATCAAATTTGGCAAACTGCTCATGTCAATTTTTGCCATCTTTTTGATTTCTTGCGAAGACGACTCAGTGTTTCTTGTGTCATACCTAAGTACGAAGCTATGTGACTTAGGGCAACTCTCTCTTCAATATCAGGATGTTCTTGAAGCAAAGCATTGTAGCGCTCTGCGGTTGATTGTGTCTGAAAAGATGCTACCCTTGCCAATAGGTTAGTGTAGTAGAATTCTAGTAGGCGTCGGTTTAAATCAATCCAAACTCGATCCTGTTGAGAAAGATATTGTAGATCTTCATAACTAATACAAAGAAGCTCACAATCTGAAATTGAGATAATGCTATCTTCACTGGGGTTGCGATAGGCAAAGCTGAAATAGGAAGCCGCAAAATGTCCTTCAAAACAAAGCCAGCGTGTCACTTCTTTGCCATAGGAACTATACCAAGATCGAACCACTCCTTGGGCAACAAAATAAATATGATTAGATATTTCTCCCGCTTCTAAGATTAAAGAAGCTTTGGGCAGCTCTAGTTTATGTACGAATCGACAAAGTTCCTGCTGTTGCTGTGGATTAAGTGGGGTCAGCTTATTCAGCTTTTGCAAGAGTTGTTCGTACATCTTGAACTCATCCTAAACTTACTACTCCAGGGATTTTATGTGGTCATAGGCCCAATCTAGCCAGGGGGTAAGAGCTTCAATATCCGCTGTATCTACGGTGGCACCGCCCCAGATTCTCAGTCCTGGTGGGGCATCCCGGTAAGAGGCAATATCATAGGCAACGCCTTCTTTATCCAAAAGAGATGCCAGTTGCTTGGCTCTTTTTGCTTGGTCTTCTGGGGATAGAGCTGTATACCAAGGATCCACAATTTTCAGGCAGATGGAAGTGTTAGAACGAGTAGCGGGCTCCGCTGCCAGAAAATCTACCCAAGGGGTTTGCTCGACCCAGGAGGTGATCGCGGTTAAGTTGGCTTGCGATCGCGCCATCAACGCCGACAAGCCACCCATACTTTCGGCCCATTTCAGCCCATCTAGGGCATCTTCCACACACAACATCGACGGTGTATTGATCGTTGAGCCTTGAAAAATGCTGCCATCTACCTTGCCTTTTTTGGTCAACTGAAAGATTTTCGGCAGCGGCCACGGCGGTGTATAAGATTCCAACCGCTGCACGGCACGGGGACTGAGGGCTAACATGCCGTGGGCCGCTTCCCCTCCCATCACTTTTTGCCAAGACCAGGTGACGACATCCAGTTTGGGCCAGGGCAGATCCATGGCAAAAACGGCAGAGGTGGCATCGACGAGGGTTAACCCTTGCCGATCTTCAGCAATCCAATCTCCATTCGGCACTTTCACCCCAGAGGTGGTGCCATTCCAGGTGAAGACGATGTCGCGATCGCCCTGCACCTGGGACAAATCGGGTAAATGGCCGTAATCGGCGGTGATCACCCGGCAATCCCCTAGCTTCAACTGCTTTTGCACATCGCTGACCCAACCCATGCCAAAGCTTTCCCAAGCCACCATATCAACACCCCGTGCCCCTAGCAGCGACCACATCGCCATTTCAACGGCTCCCGTATCCGACGCTGGCACGATGCCGCACAGATAATCTGCTGGAATACCTAAAATGGCCTTGGTGCGTTCAATCACCTCTTGTAAGCGAGCTTTGCCAGCACCCGACCGATGCGATCGACCGATGAGAGCCTGATTGAGCGTCTCTAGGTGCCAACCGGGACGCTTAGCACAAGGACCTGAGGAAAAATAGGGGCGTTGAGGGCGTTGGGTAGGTTGCGGAGAGGTCATAGCAAATTCTGCAAGGCCATAACAGGACAATCAATGGAGACAGAACCACTCATCAGGTTGCTCTGAAGAATGGCTTAGACAAGGAGTAAATCAGTCTAAGATGCATCTTTGGTAATCTAGATTTCTGAATTATTTTCTTAAGATCTACATTTGCTAAAGCCATAGCCTCGACAGCATTACTGATCCGAGCAGCCTCAGGGAAATCATAAGCACTCTGAAGTTGTAGAATAACCCATGTTGTCTCAAATACAGAGCTTTAGAGGACTCTGTGGATTTGTGAGTAAGTATTATGAGGTGCTAATGCCTCACGATTTGTCCCTCTCCATCCTAGAATTTTTACGGAACAGCAGACTGTAACCAACGTCTTTTCCAAACTTTTGTGGGTTCCAGGTTAGAATTTTTCTGCTCTTGCTGCCGTCGTTCCAAGATGGTAGAGGCAGAATCCCTTAACGTTGGATCGCGGTAGGGAACAGCAGCGACGGTCTGCAAATGTTCTTGTTCTTGGGGAGATAAGGCTAAACCCTCTGCTAAGTCATAACCCGCCACTGTGCCTGTTGAGCGGCGACCAACGGGGGGGCTAGCTGTAATTTGTAGTCCTGCGGCTACCAGGCCAGTACGGACGGCGGCAGCGCAAGAGTAGGTTGCCAAACGCCCTTGAGGGTGGAGACAACAACTCACCGCTGTGAAGAAGTCCACTGTCCAAAGTTGAGGGCAGTGGGGAGGAGAAAAAGGATCCAGGAAAATGGCATCAGCCAAGAATGGGGGGTCTTGGAGGGTTTGGAGGGTTTGTCTGGCATCCCCCACCCGTAAAGAAGCGGTGCAATGGGGGTGCTTGACTTCTAGATCTGTAGCCAAGGTTTCTAAACAGGTTTGGACGCGCTTAGACCAAGCTTGTAGGTAGCCTTGGGCGATCGCAGCTCGTGGCACGACCGGATTTAACTCCAGAGCATAGACCTGCACATGACAATGGGGATTAATCTGCCAAATAGTCTGCAAAGCGGCGGCGGTGTTGTAGCCGAGACCATAACAAATATCTAGGATATTGACTTGAGCTTGCTGGGCTTTGTAAGGCAGCAAGGTCGGATGTACAAATTTACCGATCGCTTCTTGGTGGGCACCAAAGTGGCTGTGGAAGGATTCACCAAATTCAGCGGAATAAAAGGTAAAGGAGCCATCGCCTGTGAGTTGAGGTGTGAATTGTGCGGCATTATCTATGACCCGTGACATCTATTGTTTGACCAAGGGTAACAGCAATACAATCGATTTCTACCAAGACATCTTTGGGTAAGCGGGCTACCTCCACACAAGCGCGGGCGGGAGCCGTTGCTTCATCGAAATAACGGGCATAGATCCCATTCATTGTGGCAAAATCCTTCATGTCGGCCAAGAAAACCGTGGTTTTAACCACCTCAGACCAGCCGACCCCGGCGGCAGTTAAGACTGCGTGCAAATTTTCCATGACTTGCTCGGTTTGTTTGCCAACGTCATGATCACCCACAAGTTCCCCAGAAGTGGGATCAAGGGCAATTTGACCAGAGACAAATACCATCGATCCGCTGGCACGAATGGCCTGATTGTAAGGCCCAACCGGAGCGGGGGCTTGGTCTGTGCGAATGATTTTGCGAGTCATCAGTTAATATCAGGTTGAGCAATGGGCAATGAAGACAAAAAATGCTGTTAAAACCATCCTATCGTTCTCCTACCCCCCAGAGACATTCATGAGTAGATGTTGTTGCCGTCCGTAAAGACTCTAGCAATCTCAGCATCTTCGCAACCCTTTAAGAAGGGCGAAAAGGGTTACTTTTCAATCCCAGCAACAACACAATAGAGTGGCTCCATTAGAATGAGATCAAGATCCATGATTTACTTCACTGTTTACGAAAGCCCCATTCAAACGCTACGGCTGGTCTCCGACGGGCGATCCTTGATTGGACTTTATATGATGTCTGAAAAACATCCTCTAACCTCTCAAAGCAATTGGGTAGAGGATGAGTCTGTTACCCCCTTCCCAAGCACGAAGCAACAACTGGCAGCCTATTTTTCTGGCACTTTAACGGAGTTTGATCTGCCTTTACACCTGCAAGGAACCACCTTTCAACAGAAGGTTTGGGCAGCACTGCAAACCATTCCCTACGGTGCAACACTGTCCTACGGTGAGTTGGCTCAGCAAATTGGACAACCGCAGGCATCCCGTGCTGTGGGTCTAGCCAATGGACGCAACCCAGTATCGATTATCGTGCCCTGCCATCGGGTCATTGGTGCTAACGGTAAATTAACAGGCTATGGCGGTGGCATTGAGCGCAAACAGTGGTTGCTGAATCACGAGTGCTTCATGCGGATGAAACTATCCGTCACCTGTTAAACCATTTAGCTCAGATGGAGGGGTTGGTAGAACAAGGCATGATGGACGGTGGATCAAGAAGATGATCCCATCTGTTGTTGAACCCATCCTCTCAGTTCCCGTAATGCCTGAGCCTCTCCTAGGGTTTTGCCTTGCTGCAAAAAGTGATAGAAAACCTCCTTAGAAACCCAAGGGAAAGTTGGACTCAGATTAACCTCACAATACTGGTTCTGCTCAAGCTGGTAGATCGTCAGGACGGAGCCATTAAAACGCCAGAATTCAGGAACCCCCATACTGGCATAGAGGGTATTTTTATCAATATCTGCATGAGTAATATCAATTTCTACCACCAAATCTGGCGGCGGATCTTTTTCTAAATCAACCGTGCGCCCTCTAACAAGAGGCTCATTCTGAATGTAATAGCATTTATCTGGTTCTGCGCCTTTGAGCAAGGCTGAGCGACGCAAGGTGGTCGAAGCCATGCTCTTAATATTCAGACCACTCTCGATCACTAGTGCCTTAATGAAATCGCCAATGACATCACTGGTGTTTTCGTGAGCTTCCAAAGGGACCATAAATTCTAGTACACCTTGGTCATAGTGAAAGCGAACAGCTCGGTGTTCACCAAAGGCTCCCAGAATTTTCTCATAAGTTTCCCAACTGACGTTATGCAGGGTTAAACGCTGCTCCCCTAGCAGGGTAGATTCAGCGATATCAGCGGGTGCGATTTTAGTTTGAACCACGACCAAACTCCTTATAGGCAGGCTGTTTGATTATATCTTCCTAAATAACCGATGAACTTTTGTCCCTGACGCGATCATAAAATTCTGCCATGACCGCTAAGAATGATTGATCCTTAGGCCAAAAAGCGGGGAAGTCGCCCTGCGTTTTCACTAAAATGCCGGAAACCCCAGTTGTGGGGGGCGCACTCATGACTTGCGGTAGCCGTTTTTCCCCTTGCCAAAACTCCCGCAGTTGTTCAATTTCAGGGGGGACTGTTGTCGTGGGTCGGGTGTAGTAGGTGGCATCCGGTTTTGGCTGAGTTTGTTGAGCGGTGAGTTCAGCAGAGAGGGCTTGACCCAGGGGGGATTTTGCTAGTTCTTGTTGCAAGGCATCCCTAGAGAGACCCCGCAGTTCAAACAGCAAAAATGGATCTTGATCTAATTCAGCCGCGAGAAGGTAATAAACCCCAGCGATATGTTTGCAGGGATTACTCCAGTCTGGACAAGAACAATCAGTAGTGAAGTTGGAATGGCTACGGGGGAGTAAATTTAAATCTAGCTTCCTGAAGGCATCTTCGATGTTGTCCGGCATTTCGTTGAGCATCAGCCGCGAGATCAGACTGGCTTTGGAGGAAATGAAGGCGATCGCAGCCGCCCAATTTGCTTTACTAATCGGCTGAAATTCAATACTAGTGTCATACAAAGGCTCTTTATAAACCCCAAAATAAGGGTTCACCGAACCTCTAACTTGGGCTATTACTCGCCCATCTTTAATGTCGAAGCTTTTGACTTTATTGCCTCTAGCATAGGAGCGCCCCCGCCCTAAGCGACCGGGATCAGTGATTTTCTCAATTGCTTCTAGAAAGCGTTGTCCCCACCAGGTTCGACTAAATTCTGCCATTGGAAATTCCTTCTCGCAACTGGTTCGGTGTCTTAAGATCTGGGTAAAAGAGGTAGCTATTAGCTAGGATAACTGCAATGGCATGATTGGATGCGTATAATATAATCCGCAATGATCATGACCAACCTATCTTAATCCGTGCCAACAGAGGGAAACAGCTTGTGGCCTCTACTCTTGTTCATTGAACCTTTGCAGATTACCTCAGAGAGACCCACTCTTCAGAAATTCGCTACGAACTTGTTCAAGGCGAGTTAGTCGAAATGCCACCACCGACGCTGCAACATCTACGAATTGCTAAATTTCTAGAGCGATGCTTTGATCGTGAAATTGAGCGTCTCTATCTAGCTTGGGAAAGCTTGAGGGAAGCTGGCCAGCGAACAGAGGCCGAGACATCCCAATTACCAGATGTATTGGTTGTTCACAAACAGGATGCGGAGGCTCTACTGCATGAACCCACCGTATTTACAGCACCTGGAATACTTGCAGCTGAGATTGTCAGCACCAACTGGCGGGATGATTATCTGCACAAACTGGCAGAGTATGAGGCTCTAGGCATTCCTGAATATTGGATCGTTGACTATTTAGCCTTAGGTGCTGCCCGTTATATCGGCTCACCGAAACGCCCCACACTGTCGATTTACCAACTAGCTGAAGGAGAATATCAGTTACAGCAATTTCAAGCCGATGCTGCCATTATTTCTCCGACATTTCCCCAGTTACAACTCACTGCTGTTCAGATTTTTCAAGCCAATCTGTAAAATTACGTTGATTTATTGGTAGTGTTTTAGATCTGTTGTTACAGCAGTCCTAAATAGCGTATGAACAAAAGAGGGGATACAAAGCGTTGTAGAACAAGCATTTTAGGTTTTCGGTATTCTGGAGTTATATGGATCTGGTCAGATAACATCCCTAATCTCGGAGTTATCATACGTCATACATATAATTTATAGTTATCTCGCTTTAGTCTTGGGTTGGGGCAGCATTTCGAGAGCTTCATTCAAGATTTAAGCTTCCTGTATTTTGATTTTCCCAAAAAATATTGTGTGTATCGCCCTGTACTCCAAAGCACTGCGATCGGGCTTTGCCCATCGCAGACCATCGCGACCTCCATCATCGAAAATCAGGGTAAGATTTCAAAGTTGTGTTAGGAGGCGTACATTAAGTTCCTGAGCTACTGCCCCTGAGCGATCGCGAGTCAGCCTATGAATGCAGTCGAAATCGAAGAAGCGGTTTCCCAGCTTGCGGGTTTGCCCTTTGACCCGGAAGAGTTTCCGTTTGCCTTTCTCGAAGCCTTTGGAAATAAGGCGACAACGATTAAGAAGCTCAGAAGTGATAGCTCGAATCAGTCTGACCTGCCCGGTGGCGTACTCCAGCGTAACAATATCCACTTGAAGATTTGTGGGTTGGGGGATGTAGGGGCGACGCTGAAGGCGTTGCGGGAGAGTGGGGCGACGGATGGGGAGGATTTTTGGCGCGGTTGATCTTCTGTTTTTTTGCGGAGGATACGAATATTTTCCATAGTGAAGGGTTGTTTACGAATACGATCGCGCAGATGAGTGATGCCTCGAATACGCACGAGGTGTTGTCGGAGGTGTTTCGATCGATGTGTACGCCGATTCAGGAGCGTTCGCGTAGCGACTCCTTTGGAGTATCGGCAGCGGGGATTCGGGGTTGGGCAGATGTGTTTCCCTATGTGAATGGGGGACTGTTTTCAGATGGTGTTGAGGTTCCTCGCTTTAGTAAGATTGCCCGCTCCTACCTGCTGCACGTTGGCAATCTCGACTGGAAACAAATCAACCCCGATATTTTTGGGTTGATGATTCAGGCGATCGCCGAGGACGAAGAACGCGGCGCGTTGGGGATGCACTATACCAGCGTGCCGAATATCCTCAAAGTGCTGAATCCGTTGTTTTTGGATGACCTCCGCGCTCAACTTGGGTTGGCGGGGGAGAATGGGCGGAAGTTGTTGAATTTGCGGCAACGGATGGCGCGGATTCGGGTGTTTGATCCGGCCTGTGGGTCGGGGAATTTTTTGGTGATTGCTTATAAGGAGATGCGATCGCTCGAAGCCGAAATCAACCGTCGTCGGGGGCAACCCGATCGCCGCTCCGACATCCCCCTGACCAACTTTTGCGGTATCGAAATTCGGCATTTTGCCTGTGAGATTGCGCGGTTGGCGTTGATTATTGCCGAGTATCAGTGTGATTTGTTGTACCGGGGGCAGCGGTTGGCACTGGCAGAGTTTCTGCCCCTGAAGAATGACAACTGGATTACTTGTGGGAATGCGTTGCGGTTGGATTGGTTAAGTCTTTGTCCGCCGACGGGGACGGGGGTGAAGGTGCAGCGCGAGGATTTGGATTTGTTTAGTGCGCCAAATCAGGAGGCGGAAATTGAGTTTGAGAATGAGGGTGGGGAAACGTATATTTGTGGGAATCCGCCTTATGTCGGCTCTAAGTGGCAGAATGCCGAACAGAAAAGAGATCTGCAAAGTATTTTTGATGGGCGAACCAAAAGTTGGAAATCCCTGGATTATGTCTCAGGTTGGTTTATGAAGGCAGCGGATTATGGCGAACAAACGAACGCTGCTGCTGCATTTGTGTCTACCAATTCAATTTGTCAAGGACAACAGGTGCCAATTCTGTGGTCGCTGATTTTTGCAACGGGGCATGAGATTACCTTTGCCCATACCTTGTTTAAGTGGGCTAACCTTGCAAGTCACAATGCTGGCGTGACGGTTGTAATTGTCGAAATATCAAATCATATTGGAAAAACACGAAGGCTATTCATTAACTCAGATGAAAATACTATCCTCTCAAAGGATGTAAATAACATCAATGCCTATTTGATTGATGCACCTAATGTTGAAGTTAAGGTACAGAATATACCCTTGTTCGATCAATCTGCCATGCAGTTTGGAAATCATCCTTACTATGGCGCAGCTCTTATTTTTTCGAGGGATGAAGCACGAAAGATTGTTGCTGAGGTATCTATAGCATCTCATTTTATTCGTCCCCTTTATGGGTCAAAGGAGTTTATTTCAGCTTCCCCGCGTGCATGTTTGTGGATTGGGCAAGAAAATGCTAAAGCTGCTTTGGAAATACCACAGATTGCTAAAAAACTAGAAGAGGTTTCTACGTCTCGTCTTGCAGCCAAACAAGATAAAGCTGCACAGAAATTAGCTAATACTCCTTATCGCTTTCGAGATCAATTTGTAGCTAAGTTCCATACCCTCGTTGTCCCCAGAGTAAGTTCGGAGAATCGTCCGTTCCTGCCTGTAGGTATACTTCCGGCATATGCAATTGTGCAAGAGAAAGCGTTTGCCCTCTACGATGCCCCACTCTGGAATATGGCACTAATTGCCTCCCGCCTCCACTGGGTCTGGATCGGCACCGTTTGCGTCCGCATGAGAACCGATTTCTCCTACTCCAACACCCTCGGCTGGAACACCTTCCCCGTAACCGCCCTCACCGATCGCAACAAACTCGACCTCACCTGCTGCGCCGAAGACATCCTCCTCGCCCGCGAACACTATTTTCCTGCCACGATCTCCGACATGTACGACCCCGATCGCATGGACAAGGAATTTTCGTTGGTTAGGGAAGCGCACGATCGCAATGACGAAACCCTCGAACGCATCTACATCGGTCGCCGCTTCAAAAACGACACCGAACGGCTAGAAAAACTGTTTGAGCTATATACCAAAATGACTAGTCAGCAGACATCACCGAAAAAGCCTGTCAAAGGTAAGACAAAAAGAGGCTCTGTTGACAAGAACTAACGTACAATACTACTACTTGACGATAGTAACGCTGTGCGGTAGTATTGTGATTGTAAGCTGATTATGATTGTAAACTTCAAATCTGACGAGACAAGGCTAATCTTTGATGGCTTTAAATCTTGCCATTATCCACCTGATATCCAAAAAGTAGCCTTACGTAAATTGCTCCTAATCGAGGCCGCGACATCCATCAATGACTTGCGGGTTCCACCAGGGAATCGATTAGAAAAATTGGTGGGCGACTCTCTGCGAGACGGCAAAGCCGAACGTGAAGGCCAATACAGTATCCGCATCAATGATCAATGGCGCATTTGTTTTGTCTGGATCGATGAAAACAATGCTGATCTGGTTGAAATTGTAGACTATTACTAAACTGCCAGTCATAAAATTGTCATGGACAACAACCGTCTCCCCAACATTCACCCCGGCGAAATTCTGAAACTAGAATTTTTGGAACCCCTCGACATCACACCCTATCGTTTGAGCAAAGATATCGGTGTTTCTCAGACTCGAATCAGCGAAATCTTATCCGAAAAACGTAGTATTACCGCAGACACCGCCCTACGGTTGTCAAAATATTTTGGTAATAGTGCTCAGTTCTGGCTGAACTTACAGACACAGTATGATTTGCGTCAAGCTCAGGAAGAAAACAGAGAAATTTATGATCAAATTCCTGTCATCCAACTTGCACATTTAACCTAGCTAACCATCATGACAGCCGCCGAAAAACTCTACCAACTGATCCAAACCCTCCCAGAAAGCCAAATCAACGAAGTTCTCCACTTTGCCGAATTTCTCCAGCAAAAACAACTCTCTCCCCCTCCAGCTATCCCTCCCGGCATCCTCACCGGACTTTGAGGTATTGCCAAGCGTCCTGGGACAGCCCCTAGCAATGATGAACTGCAAGCAGAATACACAGACTATCTGACCCAAAAGTACCAGTAAGCCATGACCTACACCCTAGCCCAAACCCTCATCGTTGATCACTTCATTGCTGAATATGGCGATGATTCCCGCTATGAATTAGCTGATGGAGAACTGATTGACATGGAACCCACAGGACTCCACGAAACCGTGAGTGGCAAGCTAGCCATGCAAATTGGCATTGCCATTACAACTGCCAAATATCTCTGGTTTATTCCTCGCACTTGCCTGATTCAACCCTTTGCAGAGATGGCCACCGCTCGTCGCCCTGATGTTGTGGTTCTGGACGAAACCTTTTTGGCGAATGAACCCCGTTGGCAGCGAGAACCCGTGATTACCTTAGGGCGTTCGATCAAGCTAGTTGTCGAAGTGGTGAGTACCAATTGGGAAACAGACTACGCCCGCAAGGTTGAGGAATATGCTCTCTTGGGAATTCCCGAATATTGGATTGTTGACTATCGCGGACTAGGTGGCACCCGCTTCATTGGCAAACCCAAACAACCAACCTTTACCGTTTGCCAATTGGATGGGGAGGAGTATCGTCAGCAGCAATATCGCCTCGGTGAAGCGATCGCGTCAAGCCTGCTACCCAATTTGCAACTTCGGTTAGACGATAGTTTGCCTCGCTAAGAGAAACGTACCATGAGTAACCCCACCGCCATTCCCGCCGTATCCGTCACCTACGCCCAGGATGGCACCTCCACCAAAGCCAATGCCCTGGGGATGCGCCCCATGCAAGAACGCGCCTACCAAAAACGCGGCGAACAATACCTGTTGATTAAATCGCCCCCCGCATCGGGCAAAAGTCGGGCGCTGATGTTCATCGCCCTCGATAAGCTGGAAAACCAGGGACTCAAGCAAGCGCTTATCGTGGTGCCTGAAAAGGCGATCGGCAAATGATGTCATGCAGCTTACCCATGTGCGATCGCGCCAGGAAATCAAAGCCGCAGAGGAAATCGCTCAACGGACTCCCTGCGAGGACTTCGAGGACTTCAAACCGATCTTTGACCAAGTGCAGCGTGACTTGCAGGCAGGAGCACGGCAAACCATCAAATATCAGGACAATGCGGCAGTCAACCAAGGCGATCTGTTTATCCTCGATGGGCAGAAGGTGATGGTGGTCGATATGGGTGAGCCATTTGTCAGCGACTATGGACGGCAAGACCGGAGGCTGCGGGTGGTTTATGACAACGCCACCGAGAGTGATTTGCTGATGCGATCGCTCCAACGTGCTTTAAACAAAGACAAAGCCAGTCGCCGCATCACCACTCCAGATTTAGGCTCCCTATTTTCCCATATTGAGGAAGAAGAAGACTTACCGACTGGCCACATTTACGTGCTGAGGAGCCAATCCGATCATCCTTTTATTGCCAAGAATCGGTCTGTTATCCACAAGATCGGCGTTACCGGAAGCGATGTCAAAAGCCGGATTGCCAACGCCAAGAAAGACCCCACCTATCTGCTAGCAGACGTGGAAATCGTCACCACCTTCAAACTGGCGAATGTCAACGGTCAGAAACTTGAGGCACTCCTTCACAGGGTTTTCGACAACGCTCGATTGGAATTGGCATTGCCCGATCGCTTCGGCATACCTGTGCAGCCTAGGGAGTGGTTCCTTGTTCCTCTAGAAGCGATTGAGGCGGTGATTGAAAAATCAAGTTAGGTACCCTCGATCAATTTCGATATGATCCAAAAACCGCCAGCCTCACACAATTGTAATGTTACCCAAGGAAAATAACCGACACAGATGCCTGTTACCTGTGGATGACCAAAAAGTCTGCTTGTCCCGAATTGGAAATCAAACAAAATGTACTTGCCAAGCGAGATAACAAATCGATGGAGCCGACCGCTGAAAGTTATCTGTGTGCAGCAGAAGTTATCTGCGGCGGCTCATCTCAATCGTTGTAGAATAAAATAGAAATCACTTAGGATCGTGGCTTAAATAAGATCCAGAATATAATGAAGCGTGATAGCCTGAGAATCCTTCCTTTATTTGTTTTTAGATGAATCCGTACCCCTACGCCATTGAACAACAAATGCAACGGCTTTATAAGTCTTTGAACGAGAAGGATCGTCGTCGTTATGCCGCCATCGAAGCTACGAAACTGGG
>JAAUOM010000061.1 GCA_012034865.1 Acaryochloris sp. CRU_2_0
CCCAGTTTCGTAGCTTCGATGGCGGCATAACGACGACGATCCTTCTCGTTCAAAGACTTATAAAGCCGTTGCATTTGTTGTTCAATGGCGTAGGGGTACGGATTCATCTAAAAACAAATAAAGGAAGGATTCTCAGGCTATCACGCTTCATTATATTCTGGATCTTATTTAAGCCACGATCCAAAGACAATCTTCATGTTGGATTTGAAATCTTCAGCAACCTTTCGACCCGTTTGATAGGGTTGATTGAGAATGGTCGTAAACACCTGAAGACCCATGCGCGTCGTTGCCGTTGCCATGAGTTTTTGTACCATTTAGGACACTCTCAAAAATTACACCCTGACACACCCGAGAGACATGAGGAAACAAGCGATGCTCAATGGGATTGTATTTGGAGGTCTGGGGTGGATAGTTAAACTCGTTGACCAATGTCTGTAAATCCTGCTTGAAGATGTAATAGCGTGAGCTATTACTGCCGCCACCATCGCATAACAGCAAAATCGAGTTATCCTCTGGCTAACTCGATTTTGCCATAGGTGTTCCACTAATAGCGAATGGAGTCGCAGGCAAACTCTGAGGTATCATGAGTGGTATCAATCTGGATATAGCCCACATTGTCTGTTATGTCGTATAGCCCGTGGGGAATCGCCACCCCGGTTGACAGGGATGGTTTTGAGTTTTCGTCACTATGTTCAGAATCAGAAAGGTTGTCAGTGAAGGCGGCTCAATGCCACCTTCACTGATGCAGGATGTCCATGTATCAATGACGCTGCCCTAAGCCCTTCGAGTAGGCTACGCCAACGGGACAGGGCAGGGACTATAGCCTCCCGAACCCACCTTGGGCTAGAATAATGCTAGTAAAGACTCTTGGAGCACAATGCTCACAGCATCTACCCAATTCATTGAGGATTATAGCGGTTCTCAATTAGCTAGAGTTTAGACACAATACAGTAACGAATTTTGGTTAGGATCGAGAATTTAATAAAGGGTCAAACTATTCTCAGCAATTCTGTCCCTCTCCCAAAGCTACGCCTTTCATACGCTACGCGAGGAGTGAGGGACTGGGGGTGAGGGGCAGAATTGCAGCTTATTAAATTCACGTTCTTGAACATAGACCGAGTACCGCTACGGAGAAGTAAAAAGGTAAAAGGCAAAAACCTTAAACCATAATCTTGTTGGGAGTTTGAAAGGGTTGCTGCATTGATGCTGCAATGTACTTTAGGAAGCGAGGGGAATAGTAGTGGGACAATTTGCACAATCCTGGGCAGCCAAGTGGTTTTTCTTTTTTCTCTCCGGTGCGATCGCCGTATACGTTCTCCGAGGTCTAGAAATTCTCACTTTCTTTCCTGGCTTTGTGATTTTGGGACTCGTGTTGCTAGCGATTTTTGCGGGTTTACTGGCAGCGTTAGAGAACCTACGCTGAAATCAAGGAACTCTTAGACACAGGCATGACATTATATGTAGAAGCAACAGCGAAGGAATAGAAAGCAGTGGTGGTTAAACCCGATTGGCTACGTGTGAAAGCACCGCAATGGCAACGTGTGGGCAGTGTTAAAGGGATTTTGCGAGATTTGCACCTGAATACTGTCTGTGAAGAAGCCTCCTGCCCGAATATTGGCGAGTGCTTTGATCAAGGTACGGCCACGTTTTTAATTATGGGACCCGCCTGCACCCGGGCTTGCCCTTACTGCGATATTGACTTTGAGAAAAAGCCCGCTGCCCTTGATCCTACTGAGCCAGAACGGCTTGCAGAAGCAGTGCGACGCATGGGTCTCAACCATGTTGTCATTACTGCTGTGAATCGAGATGATTTGCCTGATGGCGGTGCTTCGCAGTTTGTCCAGTGTATTCAGCAGATTCGCACGCTCTCTCCCCAGACCACGATTGAGGTGCTGATTCCCGATCTGTGTGGGGATTGGGATGCTTTAGCACTGATCCTGAAAGCACAACCCGAAGTCCTCAACCACAATACCGAAACTGTTCCCCGCTTGTATCAGTGGGTACGGCCTCAAGGTAAGTATCAACGAACATTGGAGTTGCTGAGGAGATCGCGCCAGCTTGCTCCCTGGATCTACACTAAATCGGGTCTCATGGTTGGTCTTGGCGAAACCGATGCTGAAATTCAGGCGGTGATGGCGGATCTGCGCCAAGTCGATTGCGATATCCTCACGATTGGCCAATATCTGCAACCGACAGCCAAACATCTGAGGGTACAAACCTTTGTCCACCCCAATCAATTCGCCCACTGGCAAACCCTGGGTGAAGCGATGGGGTTTCTGCAAATTGTGGCCTCACCCCTAACCCGTAGCTCCTATCATGCTGAACAGGTTCAAGTGTTAATGGCACAATATCCGCGCTCAAAATCACCAGGGTCAGCCTTGACCAGTGACACTCTAGAAAGTGGCACCCGGTGAGAATGTCTAACCTTCAGCAATTTTCTATGCTGAAGGTTATAAGCGAAAAGAATTTGTCTCCGCTAGCGCAGCTCAAGGTAGCTCCAAGCCCGTGTAATGATAAGAGGTATGTCTGCAAAGACATACCTCTTTGATCTTTCTAAGTAGATCTCTAGAAAAATGCCAAGAGAGTGGTATGAATGGGGCGTATCCAAAAATCCTAGTCAAGCGGAGGACTTAGGCCATGCTCTCCTATGCCTTAGTATTGATTGTTGGTTTGGGCAGCATTGGGCTGTATTTGACGGCCTATCTCTATCCAGAAATTCACCGTAAAACCGATGTCTGGTGGAGTGGGATTGGCCTATTCTATGCCTTAATTTTATTGATTTATCGGCAGCCCATCGGCTTACTGCTGGGTCATGTCGCGAGTGTTGTTCTCTTGGTTTGGTTAAGCTATCAAGCCTTACAACGGCGATGGACAATGGTGATTGGCGTTCCTCCTCAACCCAAAGCGGGAACGATCAGCGCCCGAACCCGCCATATTTTGGATCAGCTTTTTGGCAAGATTGCTGAGGTAAATTGGCAAGGGCTGTGGCAACGTCTCGGCACCCAAGCCAAGGACGGCACTTCCAATGTATCTATTCTACCCCCAGCCCTCAAACAGCGCTTGGATTTTACCGGTTTCCTGGAAAAACTCAAAGGTACGCTCTCCAGAAGAAAAGAGGCTCCTGATCTTCCTCAGACTATGGAGGCGACCCCACCAGAGGATCAACAGATGACAGGATCCGCGATCACCGATCCTACTCCCCCGGCAATACCTACACCTGCACCACCAGCAGCGGAAGTGATCGCCCCTCAGCCAACTTCAGAGGACTTGCCTGCCCCGACTGCTCATCAGTCGGAAGGGATAGAAACACTTGGGATTGGCAATGACATTGAGTCTGTAGAGGAACCTTCTCCTGACGCTGACAAAGCTGAACTCGTGGCAGAACTCGATCAAGTTATGGCCGATCTCTCCCCTGATCAAACTGATCCGGCTGCTCGTTGATCCCACTGTAGCCAGAATAGAATTAACTCGTCGTTGTTTTAAAGACCTGGCAGTGCTATGACCCATTCAGCTCCAGTCATCAAAGGATAGCTGCTAGGGAGAACTCCAAGGATCAAAATGGCAAATTCCCTGATTCAGGATGAACGCATTCAACGGCTGAATGATCAAGATGTGCAAAACGGCCAGTATGTCCTCTACTGGATGCAGCAGTCTCAACGAGCCGAATATAACCATGCCTTGGAATATGCCATTCAGCAAGCCAATGTCCTCCAGCAACCTGTGGTGGTCTGTTTTGGCCTGATGGCCCATTACCCAGAATCGAATTTGCGGCATTACACCTTCATGTTGGAAGGGTTGCAGGAGACAGCCCAAGCCCTGCACCAGCGCGGAATTAAATGGGTGATGCGCTATGGCACGCCTGACAAGATTGCGGGGGAATTGGGGCAGCAGGCGTCGTTGATTGTGTGCGATCGCGCCTATCTCCGCTTTCAATGCCACTGGCGGCAACAGGTGACCCAGCAGGCAACTTGCCCGGTTATCCAAATTGAGTCAGACGTAGTGGTGCCTGTAGAAACCGCCTCGATTAAAGCCGACTATGCAGCTCGCACCCTGCGACCTCGGATTCACCGTCACTTAGATCGATTTTTGCTGCCGTTAGATCCCACCCCCGTAGCCTATCCCTCCTTAGATCTGGATTTACAGGGTCTAGACCTGAGCGATCTTGACGCCATCCTCTCCCAATTACCCCTAGACCGAAGTGTGCCGGCGGTCAGTCCGCTTTTAGAGGGGGGACAAGGGTGGCCAAACAAAAACTGACGCACTTTTTGATCCATACCTTTCCCACCTATACCGAGCATCGCAACCAACCCCAAACCGACGATGTCTCTTACATGAGTCAATATCTGCATTTTGGCCAGATTTCCCCCCTCTATCTGGCTCTGCAAATTCAAGCCCAAAGCGATGTTGCCCGCCATCACATCGACACCTATCTCGAAGAATTGATTGTACGCCGGGAACTAGCCATGAACTTTGTCTACTACACCCCCGATTACGATGCTTACAGTTGCGTGCCGAATTGGGCACAAAAACCTTGGATGCCCATCGCCAGGATCCCAGATTGCCTTGTTATTCTCTTGAAGAACTCGATCAAGCGCAAACTGCCGATCCCTACTGGAATGCGGCTATGAAAGAAATGAAATATACGGGTTACATGCACAATTACATGCGTATGTACTGGGGTAAAAAAATAATCGAATGGACTGCCACACCAGAGTTAGCATTTCAAACCGCCTTGGCTCTCAATAACAAATACTTTATTGATGGTCGAGATGCGAATTCCTATACAGGCGTCGCTTGGGTCTTTGGCGTCCATGATCGGGGTTGGCGAGAGCGCCCTATTTTTGGCACGGTTCGCTACATGGCAGCCAGCGGTCTCCAACGAAAATGTGACATTGATGGCTATATTAAAAAGGTCAATCAGCGTGTCCATTCCCTAACCCCAAATCTAGATCTGGGCTAATCCTAAAATTCCCTGCTATGCGGAAGTAAAAAGGTAAAAACTTTGAACCACAATCTGTTTGGGAGTTTGAAAGGGTTGCTAGATTGATGCCGCACTGTACTCGCTGCTTGCAACCAGACTTGCCAAGGGAAGCTAGGGAAGAAGGGCCGTCTTCTGCTAACGTATCCATTAGTGTATCGCTAACGCATTATGGCTGAAGTATTGTTATTTAATGCCCTCCGTGAAGCCATCGACGAGGAAATGGCTCGTGACAACACCGTGATGGTGATGGGTGAAGATGTAGGTCATTATGGTGGCTCTTATAAGGTTACCAAGGGCTTGTATGAAAAGTATGGTGAATTGCGTGTCCTCGATACACCTATTGCCGAAAATAGCTTTACAGGGATGGCTGTGGGTGCTGCTATGACGGGTTTAAAGCCCATTATTGAAGGCATGAATATGGGCTTTTTGTTGCTGGCCTTTAACCAAATTGCCAATAATGCCGGGATGTTGCCCTATACCTCTGGTGGTAACTTCCAAGTTCCAATGGTTATTCGGGGGCCGGGGGGCGTGGGTCGGCAACTGGGGGCGGAACATTCTCAGCGCTTAGAAGCCTATTTTCAGGCGGTTCCGGGTCTGAAAATAGTGGCCTGCTCTACTCCTTACAATGCGAAGGGATTATTAAAGGCAGCAATTCGAGATCCCAACCCGGTCTTGTTTTTTGAGCATGTACTCCTCTACAACCTCAAAGAAGAACTGCCGGATCAAGAGTATGTGTTGCCCCTGAATAAAGCCGAAGTGGTGCGATCAGGTAAAGATGTGACGATCCTCACCTATTCTCGGATGCGCCATCATGTCTTACAAGCCTCTAAAACCTTAACTGATCAGGGCTATGACCCTGAAATTATTGATTTAATCTCCCTCAAGCCTCTGGATTTTGAGACGATTGGGGCTTCTATTCGCAAAACCCATCGGGTAATTGTCGTTGAGGAATGTATGCGGACGGGTGGGATTGGCGCAGAAATTGTGGCCTCGATTAGTGATCGACTCTTTGATGAGCTAGATGCCCCTGTCATCCGTCTCTCATCCCAGGATATTCCCACCCCCTATAACGGTATGCTGGAGAGTCTCACTATTGTGCAGCCGCCGCAAATTGTCGAAGCAGTTCAACAAATCACAGCGCTTCAAGTTTAAAAGTGCTAGTCATGTCCATCCCTGTCTCAGTAGGAGTAAGTTAACCCAAGTGCTTAGACAACAACGATTCTTACTGGCGCTCATTGCGTTTTTAATTGTAGGGGCATTAGCAGTGGTTACACCCTTTGGTCAGCAGTTTGGCCTTGGGAAAATCAATTTGGGGTTGGATCTCCAGGGGGGTACTCAGCTTACCTTACAAGTCAACCCCACAGCGGAAGTTAAAGAGATTGACGCCAGGGTGATGGACGCGGTTCAAAGTGTTGTCTCTAACCGCCTGGATCCAGAAGGGGTGTCTGAAATTGTTGTACAAACTACAAGTAATCAGCAAATTCTGGTGCAACTGCCTGGGGTGAGTGATCCTAAAGAAGCCGAGGCATTATTGAGTCAGGTAGCAAAACTGGATTTTCGCCGCCCTAATCCTACGGTTCTGGCTCAAGTGGATGTCCGCCGACGAGAGCTGCAAAAGCTTTTACAAAAACAACCTGAGTTGGAAAAATTAGGAGATCAAGAAGCCATTGCTAAACTTGAAACAGATATTAAGCAAAAAGAACAGCAATTGGCAGAATTAGGTAACCAGTTCTATGAGAAAACGGATTTAACCGGAGAAAATCTCAAGGGTGCTGGTTATCAACCCTCGCAACGCAACCCAAATTTCTGGGACGTGACGTTAAGCTTTGATGTGGAAGGGGGTCGGAAGTTTGCCCAACTGACAAAGAGTTTGGCAGGGACAGAGCAGCCCTTGGGAATCTTCTTGGATGATAAACGTATTAGTGAAGCCACAGTTGCCGCTGAATTTAAGCAGAATGGAATTACAGGTGGATCGGCAGTGATCACCGGAAATTTTGATTTAGAAAAGGCGGAACGCTTAGCCAATCAACTGAAGGGGGGGTCACTGCCAGTGCCGATCAAGATTGAGGAGATCCGTACGGTGGGAGCCAGTCTGGGTCAAGATAGTATTCGCCAAAGTATCTATGCAGGCGTTGGTGGCTTAGTGCTAGTCCTGGTTTTCATGGTGGTTTACTACCGACTCCCTGGCTTGATTGCTGATGTGGCGCTGTGTATTTATGCCTTGTTGACCTTTGCTTCTTATGTTTTGTTGGGAGTGACCTTAACCTTGCCGGGAGTGGCGGGTTTTATCCTCAGTATTGGCATGGCGGTGGATGCTAATATTCTTATTTTTGAGCGCACGCGAGAAGAGTTGCGAGCAGGCAAGACTTTGTATCGTTCGATTGAGTCTGGTTTCTATCGAGCCTTTTCCAGCATTTTGGATGGCAATGTGACCACACTGATTGCCTGTGGGGTTTTGTATGGGTTAGGTTCGGGCTTAGTCCGAGGATTTGCCTTGACCCTGGGCATTGGTGTCGTGATTAGTATGTTTACAGCTATTACCTGTAGCCGCACCCTGATGTTTACAGCCATCAGTGTTCCCAGTCTGCGTAAAAATGAGCTGTTTGATGCTAAGAAGGCTAAGGTTGTTTCATGAAGTTGAATCTTTACAAGCAGCGTGTTCTTTGGTGGTCTGTCTCTGGCCTGGTGATTTTGGTGGGGCTGATAGGGATGGCTCTGTCTTGGAACCAATTGAAGGCTCCTTTAAGACCAGGTTTGGATTTTGTTGGGGGTACTCGCTTGCAACTGGAACGAGATTGCGGTCAACCCCAAAATTGCGATCGCCCCATTGAGGTTGGCGATGTCCGCAAAATTTTAGCTGAAAAGAACCTAGCAGCTAGTAGCATCCAAATTCTGGGTAAACAACAGCAAGGGATTGCCATTCGTACCCCGCCCTTAGATGAAGCCGCCCGCACCCAGCTTAAGGATGCACTAGCTGCCCAGTTGGGTAAGCTGGATGAGCAGAAAACTCAAATTGACACCGTAGGCCCCACCTTGGGTCGTCAGCTCTTGGCGTCGGGATTATGGGGGCTGCTACTCTCCTTTGCCGGGATTGTCGTCTACATGAGCATTCGATTTCAGGTAGATTATGCATTCTTTGCCATTGTTGCCCTCTTTCACGATGTTTTGATCACGGTGGGCATTTTCTCTATCCTCGGTTTGGTGCAGGGGGTAGAAGTGGATAGCTTATTTATCGTGGCATTATTGACTATTGTGGGTTTCTCGGTCAACGATACCGTCGTCATTTATGACCGTGTGCGCGAGAATATTAAACTAAACCCCAAGGAGCCAATTGCCAAAATCGTTGATGCTGCGGTTAATCAAACTTTGGCTCGCTCCATTAATACCAGCTTAGCAGCGACTTTACCCTTGATTGCCATTTTTATTTTAGGGGGAGAAACCTTAAGGTACTTTGCTTTAGCCTTGATTATTGGGTTTATAGCAGGGGCTTACTCTAGTATCTTTATTGCTAGTACTCTTTTGGTTTGGTGGCGAGAACGGAAGCAGTCAGAGCGAGGAAAATATAACGCCAATGCTGCTGAGTCTCTTGATTCTCTTTCTGATTCTAGCTCTGAAGAATTCTAGTTTGGCCGATGAATGATGAGCAAACTCCCAGCCATTCCTCAGCAGATGGTGCTGCTCTTGAGGGCAATTTAGACCCACGATTGCTCGCCGAAATTGAACGTCTTCATCAACTAACCCTTTACAGTCGTTGGTTGGTGGTGGGGATTCTGTGGTTAACGGTGGGGAGTATCAGCCTTTGGAGTCTACGAGATTCTATCCAGTTGTGGTTAGAGTACTTTACCTGGTCAGCAGTCAAGTATGCCTTGGTCTATAACCGTATTGCCGCCATTGGTTTAGGGATCTGTATGGGCACCACCTTGGCAGTATTGATCCGACAAAGCCGGATCATTTTGTGGGGATTGCCCAACCATGAACATCAGCGTTTAAGCCATCAAGTGCTGCGTATTCGGGTACAGGGTCGTAGCCACCCCTTATGGAAGTGGGTTTGCCGTGAGTAGAAGATGGGCCAAACTATGGGGCAAGGGCAAAATAATCAGCACTAATAGCCCGAGCGCACTCAGGCCGATCAGATCACGAGTATTATCGAGTTCGCTGACATCGTTGAGCGCGGGTTGATCGACCGTGGGCATAAATAACAAGATAATGGCCCAGAACACTAAGAGGGGTTGGATGATAGAGAGCAACAAAACCAACAACCGCGAGATTTGACCGATGACTGCACCGTTGCGTTGACCAAACATGGCATGGACAATGTGGCCGCCATCCAGTTGACCAATGGGCATTAAATTCAGAGCGGTCACGATCAGGCCAATCCAACCTGAGATCGCCAAAGGATGCAGATCAATTGCTTGTCCCAAGGTCAGCTCACTCCCCAGGGTCAGCTTGCTCAACAGCGAGAATAGGATCGAAGAAGAAGGGTTCATTGCATCAAAGGGCAAGCCTTCCAGTTTGTCTGGTAGGGGTACAATCGTGGACTGCATCAATCCCCAAATTAAAATAGGGATTGTGATCACCAGCCCCGCCAAGGGACCGGCAATGCCAACATCAAACAGAGCCTTCCGATTGGGGATAGGGGAGCGCATTTGAATAAAGGCTCCCAAGGTGCCAATGGGAAAGAGGATAAAAGGAACGGGAATAAAATAAGGCAAACTGGCTTTAATCTTATAAAAGCGGGCGGTAAAGTAGTGCCCTAGTTCATGGAGTCCCAAGATGGCCATCAAAGCGATGGCATAGGGCAATCCCTTGGCCAAGAGGTGGGGTTGATCATTCAAGACTTGACGAGTCATCGAGGCATCACTCAAGGCTAGTCCCGCCAGGGTGGTGGTCAGTAGCGTTGCTAGCAATAAACCCAAGGCTAGCCCCACTTGAGGCACTGGGGCTTTACTTTTTTGTTGCGCTTGGGCTTGTGGATTAGGCACTAAGACAAAAAAGGGCTTATTCATCGCCCCATCTTGAAAAACCACCAAGAATCGATCGCCAAATTGGGTTTTAATATTGTCTTGAATGGTTTGGTAGGCCTTTTCGGGTTGCGATCGCAACTGCCCCCGACAGATCACCCCCTGAGGCCGATGATCTACTTGCTGTAAATAAAAGATAGACCAGGGAAAGCAATTTTGTAACTGACTTTCTTCGCCTTTGGTCAGTAAATTAGTGTCTGGCTTAACGACCTCTGGGGTTTCCAAGGATGGGTCTGGGGGGTTGGTAACAGGCAATGGCCTTAAATTCCTGCGCACCAAATAGATGTACAAGAATAAACTCATCACCGTACAGGGAATTAACAGTTGAGGGGGAGGTTGAGCCTTTTCTCCATAGCGAACAGCCCAGCCCCCAAAGACCAGTGCTGGCAGCATCAGCACCAACCACAACAGCCATACAGGGGCTGTCGTGGCTCGAGAAACATTGTTGCGGACGATAAAATACAGAATCAATCCAAAAAGGGTGAGGGAAATCCAAATCATGCAAACGTGTTATTCTCGGTCACCAGGACACGAGCACAGATAATTATTGTGAGCAAAGAACCACAACCAATTTTAGAGTCCATCTTCGCGTTTCCTCCCCATCGGGAGACTTTAGGTGGAACCTCTTACCTCATTGTAGAAAATGACGGCAACATCCTTGTGGATTGTCCAGCTTGGACTGATCATACAAAATTATTTATTAATCAGCAGGGAGGCGTAAATTGGCTCGTATTGACCCATCGGCAGGGCATCACTCATTACGTTGACACCATCCAAAAGGATTTGGCCTGTCAGATTGCCATTCAAGAGCAAGAAGCCTACTTATTGCCTCAGTTAGCAGTGACCTCCTTTAGGAACGAACTCGCATTAACCCCAAGCTGCCAACTGCTCTGGACACCGGGTTTTTCTCCCGGATCAGCCTGTCTCTATTATCAGGCTTACGGCGGTGTTTTATTTACAGGACGACATCTATTACCGAATCCACAAGGACAACCTGTTCCCTTGAGAATGGCGAAAACCTTTCATTGGCCTCGGCAGTTGGCCAGCGTGCAACGCCTTCTAGAACAATTTACCCCTGATACGTTGACCTTTATCTGTCCAGGAGCCAACACTGGCTTTTTGCGCCAGCAACGGGTCATCTCATCAGCCTACAATGCATTGAGTCAATTAGACTTCACTCGCTTGCGTCAGGCTGAGATTGGTCTTTACTAAAGGAGAATACTCATGCCTCCTCGTAATCCTGTTCCTACGGTCGATATCATCATCGAAATGTGGAATCGACCTCATCGGCCTATCATTCTGATTGAACGCCAAAATCCGCCCTGGGGTTGGGCCTTGCCGGGTGGATTTGTGGATTATGGCGAATCCCTGGAAACAGCAGCAATGAGGGAGGCTCAAGAAGAAACGGGTCTATCGGTTGATTTGTTAGAGCAATTTCATGTCTATTCCGCTCCTGAGCGTGATCCGCGCTACCATACCCTGAGTGTGGTGTTTATTGCTAAAGCTACAGGAGAACCCCAAGCAGGAGATGATGCTAAAACCCTCAAACTGTTTGAACTATGGCAATTGCCCCAAAATCTCTGTTTTGATCACAATCAAGTTCTTGATCACTACTGCTTGTATCGCACTTACCAGCAAAGGCCCCATTACGGATCGAGACAAAGCCAGGCTTGAATCTCAAATGGTTCATATCAAAGGAATTGAGGTTGGTCAGTCAACTGTTGTCGAGTTTATTGGGGATACCCTCACACCCCCCCGGTATCGTCGCCCTGGTTTTGTTGCCTCCCCAAGCACAGCAGTAGTAACGTTGCTCTGCTGATAATCCCTCCGCTTTGGTTAGATCAACATTTTCAATCACTGCTCCGGTGTAAGCCCCTGTTTTGTAATTGGGGGAATTGATGCGATCGCGCGGTGTTGCCGTCTCGATAGGGCCATAAAAAAAGCGCGTCTGGGTCAAATTAGTCTTGCTTAAATTGGCTCCATACAAAACACAACGGGACAAATTAGCGCGACTTAAATCACAACAGCGCAAATTACTGTAAACGAGATTGGCTTCACTCAATTCCGTGCGCCGCAGATCCGTTGCGGATAGATTGGTATAGGAAAGCATCCCCAACAGATCAATTACCCGGACGCCATATTCTAAGTCTTCTTCATAGCCTCCTAAACCATCAAAAATGGCGCGGCCTAAGTGGCGATCACGTTTCAAAGGGGTCAGCAGTTTGGAACTGGACAAAAATCGCACGACTTTCGCTTTGCCTTCCGCATCTAGTCCACTGAGAATGGCTGCTGTCCGTCCTTCTGCGATCGCACGCTCCGCTGGCCAATCTTCTAGAAGTCCCTCTTCAGTAATAACGAGATCGGAGATGCCTTGGAAATAAGCATCAATAGTTTGTTGTTGAGTAATTCGGTTTTGCTGCTCCGTCAAGTCCTTGGAAATTACATACTGCCGCCAAGCTACATACAGGGCTAAAAAGGCCACGGAAATCTGACCCAAGGCTCCAAAGGCTTCGGCCAAAGCTCCAACGGCTTCCCAGTTGATGGTGCGCTCTCCCAACAGCAGACGGGGTAAGCCTGTAAACTGGACAATCCCGATTGCTGCAATCACACTCAACAACCCGGCGAGGATGAGCTGCTGATTGCGAGCCGAAACCCACTCTTGTAAGGCTTTACTCAGGGGGAGCCACAAGATACGGAGGGACAACCACAACAACACCACAGCAGCGGGTAACCCAATCCAAGAATTGTGAAGGAACAATCCAATGATCAGAACCACGGTTGCTGCCCCTGTCAGCAGTTCTAAGGCAGTGGAACTGGCATTGGCACCAGACGACCACAAACGCCTAGACGTCGTCTGCAATTGTGTCAGTGCCCCCAACTTCTCTGTTTTCCCATCGGCCTGACTCAGTGCATGGGAATTAGCCCTCGCCGATTCGCTGACGGCTGTCGACGACTGGGTAGACGGTGGATTGGATTTTTCCTGTGGGTCTGGGGAAGGAGAGGATGAGGGAGTCATGCACTTGCAGCAAAAGACTACTAATATACCGTCTTAATTTAATCGTAGTCTGCCCACAAAACGAAGAGTATTGCTTTTCGTATCTCCAAAGTAAAACTATCAGAAGCTATGCTTTGCAATTTCAGCATGGCCATTGATTTGAGTTATAAAATCCGCCAAATAATTACCCATAGGGTCAAAATACTAGTGTTTAGAGCTGCTTTTGTCGGTGAAATCGCTTTTAAACCCCAATACAGCAACCACAAAGACCACAGGCTACCCACCAAGATCAGCCAAAATGTAATCGGCAAAAAAGCCTGCTCCCTCAAAACCTGATGGTAAATTTGCAACCAAGTTTGATATTGGCTCAACCAGGGTTCTTCTGGCCTCAAGGCTGAGAATTGGGTATAGGGTATCACCCGCCCCGTCGCTGGCATTAACCCAGCTAATCCGATCAAGATTAACCCCATGAGAGCGATCGACCCGTGGGTCCAACCTGCAATTTGCCAAGCCCGCCCGCGACAACGGGTGAGCAATTGAATAATCCCGCCGTAGATCCCCCAACCGATTAAGGGCCAGCAGAGCAAACCGATGACAGCAATGCTAAACCCTAACAGCTTCCCGTTGTTCTCTACACTCAGTTGTTGCAGGACAGCGGCAGGCAAGATCGGGGGTAAATGGCGAATCCAGAGGAACAAGGCAATATAGCGGAGCCAGCCTGCACTCAAGACAATACCCAAGGGGAACCAAAGATTGATAGGTTGCTCAGCAAGCCTACGGAAGAAGACTTGAGGTTGAACAATGAGGGTCCAGAGTTTCATCAGGTTGGGATGAGGGTAGTGTTGCGAAAATAGGGTCTACACTTCAATCTAATGCTACTTATAATGTAGGTACATAACTACATAAAGAGGCAAGAAAGCTTTGCAAAGGATGTCTAGTCGAGAATTCAATCAAGATGTGGGGAAGGCTAAACGAGCCACAGAAAAAGGTCCTGTCTTCATAACAGATCGCGGCACACCTGCACATGTTTTGTTGACAGTAGATGAATACTATAGACTGACGGAAGCTGCTGAGAGCGTTGCGGATATGTTAGCGATGCCTGAAAGTGCAGAGATTGAATTCAACCCAATTCGTTCAAAGACTATCACCTTGCGCGAGGTTGATTTGTCTTAATGTTCTTGCTCGACACCAATGTTGTCTCTGAATTGCGAAAAATCGGGACGACAAAAGTCAATACTGCTGTGGAACAATGGGCGAGATCTACGCCAGGGAAGCAGACTTACCTCTCTGTTATCACAATTTTTGAGCTTGAGCGGGGTATCTTACTGGCTGAACGCCGCGACAGTTTACAGGGAAACATGCTGCGTCAATGGCTAGATGATCATGTTCTCACTAAATATTCAGAGCGCATTATTGCAGTTAATGCTGCTATTGCCCAATGCTGTGCCGCACTACATGTACCAGATCCAATGCCAGAATGCGACGCGATGATTGCTGCAACTGCGTTAGTCCATGGTTTAACAATTGTCACTCGAAATATTGAGGATTTTAAACGGACAGGGGTAAAGCTTGTTAATCCTTGGAACTATCAATGAGTGCAATTGTGATGTGTCCAACAGGATGGCGGGCTGGAGGGTTGCTACAGTGTTCACTGAAGAATATGGACTTCCCCTTTTATGTGCCGTTTACTGGGTTACTTAGGTGAACCTATCCCCTTAGAGAGCATTCTGATTGCCCCACAACATTCTCTAGTCGCCCAAAGTTATCAACCCAGAGAAATGACGGCTGGTCTGATTAATGCCGATGGCTTTGGCCTGGGTTGGTATAGTCCCACAGCCGATGAGCTGCCCTACTGCTATCGCAATACCCTACCGATATGGAGCGATCCAAACTTTGTAGAGCTATGTCGATTTATCAAATCTGGGAGTTTTTTAGCGTATGTTCGCAGCGCCACTATTGGCCAGAATCTGCAATTGAGCAATTGCCAGCCCTTTCGATATCGACACTACTTGGGGATTCATAATGGTTTTATCGACAACTTTCGACAAACTCTGTATCGTCCCATCCGCGCTTGCTTGAGTGATGAGCAGTATCAGGCTATTGAGGGCACCACTGATTCTGAACATATTCTGGCTTTGATCTATGAAACCCTAGCCCAGAAGCCTCAACAATCCCTTCAGGAGACTGTGGCTCAGACTCTGGATCGCCTGCAAGCCTGGGCCGTGGCTGACAACATTCGTGTTAGTTTGAATGTCGTCCTTAGTGATGGTCAATCGATGGTGGCTTCCCGGTTTGCTATCCAGAAGCCCCCCCGTCTTTATATTGGTTACGAGTTGATCAATCTCAACCTGTTGGTGTGTTGGTTGCCTCAGAACCCCTGGATGCTGACGAGCAACTTCACTCTAACGGGGGCGATCGCTGGCAACCTGTACCAGAAAATACCCTCTTGACCATTGATAAAACAGGCAACGTGACCGCCCATGCCCTTTGACTTTAGACAACTTTCCCCAGTCGCTACGCAGGAAAATCTGCAAGCCTCTATCTATAAGCACTTAACTCAAGCTCGCCAGCGAACTCTACAATTATTTGACGGAGTTGATGCCCAGATTTTTCGGTTGCAGGCCAATCCTGACTTCAGTCCGGTGGGATGGCATTTAGGCCATATTGGCTTTACTGAAGGATTATGGCTATTGGAGCAGGGAGCAGGCTATGCTCCTTTATTCCCAAACTATCGTCGCCTCTTTGCTGCCGATGGCTTAGCCAAAACAGAACGGCAACACCTACCCAGCTTCGCTGAAATTTGTGACTATCTCAGTCAAATTCGCGCAGCCGTGTGGGACTATCTGGAAGTTGCCCCTTTGAGCACTCAAGCTGGGTTGTGGTACTGGCTCGTCCAACACGAGAGTCAGCATTGTGAAACTATTACTTGGGTGCTTCAACTCCATCATCTACATGGACAACAACCAGCCACCTTTACCTTGCCGCTAACGAATCGAGATTGGCCTGTACCCCCTTCAACCACCACCCCTTCTGCGCCACCGTTTTTGCCCCCCACCCCTACCATGCCCAACAATATGATTTATATCGAGGGTGGGGCGTTTCTATGTGGTTACGAAGGGCTAGAGGCTTTGGATAATGAGAAATCTGCCCATTGGCTGCAGGTTAATTCCTTTTGGATCGATCGCTATCCGGTGACCCAAGGAGACTACCGACACTTTATAGAAGCAGGGGGCTACCGCCAGCCTCAGTATTGGTCAGCAGCAGGTTGGCAATGGTTGCAGAACCATCCCGTCAACCATCCCTTTCACTGGAACACGGCTGATGGCGATGGGCATCCTGTTTGCGGGGTCAGTTGGTATGAAGCCGATGCCTATGCTCGTTTTGTGGGTAAACGCTTGCCCACGGAGGCAGAATGGGAAAAAGCAGCCTGTTGGCACCCTGACTATTCTGGTACCCAGGATTCTCTAGACTTTCCCAGGTACTATCCCTGGGGCAAGGATCAGCTCACATCTGCTCACTGTAATCATGGCGGTGGGCATCAAGGGACGACACCTGTTGATTATTACCCACGGGGGCAGAGCGCCTATGGTTGTTATGACCTGCTGGGCAATGTCTGGGAATGGACAGATACCTGGTTCCACGCTTATCCTGGGTTTCAGCCTTACCCCTATAAGGGATATTCCATGACCTATTTTGATCAGTTACATCGGGTGTTGAAGGGAGGCAGTTGGGCTACCCAAAGTCCTGTCCTCCGCTGTGCCTTCCGCAATTGGTATGAGCCAAGAATTCGGATCCATTTTGCTGGATTTCGCTGTGCCTACGGTTGAGCAGGCCAATCTTAAGGTCTAGACCCGTGGTGATGGTTTACAGTGGTTGGGAATCTTGGGGATTGATTTTAATTCCTAAATTCTTGGTATAAAGCCATCTGCTGACATTTCGGAGAATTTAACCCATGCCTGAGTCTGTTTATACAGAACCCCAAACCTCAGCAGCAGGATTAAACATTGATTTTAATTCTCGTCTACAGATTACCCCGCTCCGGGCTAGCAAGGACTTTGGCTGTTCTCAAGGCGATCAAGGGCTAGAGATTATCCAGGGGTTATCTCAAATTCCCAAAACGCTGCCCGTACAGTATTTTTATGATGATCGCGGGTCACAGCTTTTTGAGCAAATCTGTGAGTTGCCGGAATACTATCCCACGCGGACAGAAACCGCTATTCTCCAAGCCCATGCCCCTGAAATTGCCCAGATCACTGGCCCTTGCGAGCTAGTAGAACTGGGGAGTGGTAGTTCCACCAAAACCCGCCTGTTATTGGATGCTTATGCGACAACCGATTTGCCCCAATGGTATTGTCCCATTGATGTGAGTGGGGGCATTCTCGAACAGAGTGCGATCGCCTTATTAGCAGATTACCCAGGGCTACAAATTCAGGGCTATGTCGGCACCTATGACTTGGCCTTGGCGTCTTTGTCTCGTCCCGTATTGCCTGCTCGGATGATCTGCTTTTTGGGGAGTACCTTGGGAAATCTGAACCCACAAGAATGCCAAGCCTTCTTTGCCCAATTGACCAAAGCGTTGCAGCCCGGAGAATATTTGCTGTTAGGGGTTGATCTGCAAAAATCTCCGCAACAATTAGAAGCGGCCTACAATGACAGCCAGGGGATTACCGCTGCCTTTAATTTAAATATGCTCCGCCATCTCAATTGGCGGTTTCAAGCCAATTTTAATCTGGATGAGTTCCAGCACCTGGCCTTTTATAATGTTCGCGATCGCCAAATTGAGATGCACCTGAAAAGTTTGCGATCGCAAACGATCCAGCTCCGTACCTTAGATTTCACCGTGGCATTGGAGGCAGGCGAAACCATCCGCACAGAAATCTCTCGCAAGTTTGATTTGGTCGAATTACAGACGCAATTGGGGCAAGGAAATTCTCTAGAAAATGCATCTTCCTCATCGACTAGGACGCTTCACCCCCTGAAGGTATGGACAGATCCCAACCATTGGTTTGGCTTGATTCTCTGCCAATGTCTAGCTTGAGGATGCCCTTGACTCAGGCAGTGGAATCACCGACCCAGCCGGACAGTGGGTTATCCTGAAGTTAAAGACGCAGAGATCAGTCAAAATCAACTAGAAGCAAGACAGGTTATCTGTGTCTGGCTGTGGGTGACAGATCAGAATCCATCCAGCAAGATAAAATATTAAATCCAACCGTTCACGTTTACACATCGCATTAGGGTGGCGATAGGAGCAACAGAGTTCATGGGTAGAATTGTCGGCATTGACCTAGGCACCACCAATTCAGTGGTTGCTGTGATGGAAGGGGGCAAGCCCGTTGTCATTGCCAATACAGAGGGCAGTCGGACGACTCCTTCTGTGGTTGCCTTTGGCAAAGAGGGTGAACGTCTGATTGGTCAATTGGCTCGGCGGCAGTCAGTGCTGAACCCCCAAAATACGTTTTATGCCTTTAAGCGGTTTATGGGGCGTAAATATGGGGAATTATCTCCCGATTCTAAGCGAGTTCCCTATACGATCCGGCGGGATCCAACGGACAATATCAAAATTAAATGCCCCAGTTTAGAGCGAGAGTTTGCCCCAGAAGAAATTTCGGCAATGATTCTGCGGAAATTGGCCGATGAAGCCAGTCGGTATCTAGGCGAGCCGATCACAGGGGCAGTAATTACCGTACCCGCCTATTTCAATGATGCCCAACGGCAAGCTACGCGGGATGCTGGTCGGATCGCTGGATTGGAAGTGAAGCGGATCATTAATGAACCGACAGCGGCATCCCTAGCCTATGGGTTGGACAATCAGTACAACCAAACAGTGATGGTGGTTGATTTAGGAGGGGGCACCTTCGATGTCTCCATTTTGGATGTGGGAGATTCCGTCTTTGAAGTGCGTGCGACAAGCGGGGATACCCAATTGGGGGGAAATGACTTTGATCGGGTGATTGTGGATTGGTTAGCGGAGCAGTTTCTAGAACAAGAAAATATTGATCTACGGCGAGAACCACAATCCCTGCAACGGCTGACAGAAGCCGCAGAAAAAGCCAAGATGGAGCTATCTGGCCTGCCAGAAACCAATATCAGTCTGCCTTTTATCACGGCCACCGCTGAAGGTCCCAAGCACATGGATGTGGCCTTGAGTCGGGGGCAGTTTGAAAATTTATGTGCGGATTTGGCTCAACGGCTGCGGGCACCGGTGGAACGGGCCTTGCGGGATGCCAATTTACGCGCCATGGATATCGATGAAGTCGTTTTAGTCGGTGGCTCGACCCGGATTCCCATGGTGCAAACCCTAATTGCCCAGATCATCAACAAACGACCCAATCAAAATGTCAATCCAGATGAAGTCGTGGCCGTCGGTGCCGCCATCCAAGCAGGTATTACTGCTGGAGATTTGCAAGATATCTTTCTGTTGGATGTGACGCCGCTTTCGTTTGGTTTGGAAACCATTGGCGGCGTGATGAAGAAATTGATTCCCCGGAATACAACTATTCCCGTGCGCCGTTCCGATATTTTCTCGACGGCTCAGGATAACCAAAACCAAGTGGAAGTCCATGTTTTGCAAGGGGAGCGGCAGTTGGCCAATAATAACAAATCTTTGGGGCGGTTTCAGTTGCGTGGCATTCCGCCCGCGCCCCGGGGCGTTCCCCAAGTCCAAGTGTCTTTTGATGTTGATGCCAATGGCATTTTGCAAGTGACGGCCATGGATAAATATACAGGCCGTGAACAGAGCATTACCGTGCAGGGAGCGGCTAATCTTTCTGAATCTGAAGTGAATCGGATGCTGCAAGAGGCGGAGCAGTTTGCCGATAAGGATCGTCTCCGCCGAGAGCGGATTGACAAACGCAATCGGGGTCAGGATTTGATTAGCCAGTGCGATCGCAAACTCCGCGAAATTACCCTAGATTTTGGCCCCCAATTTGCCAGTGACCTGAGAAGGCGGGTGGAAACCCTCTCACGCGATTTGCAGGATAGTATTAACCGCGATCAAGATCGGCAAATTGATCTCGACTATGTCAATTTACAAGATGCTCTCTACGCACTCAAACAGGAAATCAGCCGCATTAACCAAGAGTATTACGACGATGAGGAAGATCTCTTCCCCTTACCTTCAATCTCTTCAATTGGGGAAGCCGTTTCCAAAGGCGTGAATAAGGGCGTAGAATTCGTGACCGGACGCTCCTCTGCGAGCGACAATCCGCCGCGTCGAGCCAGTCGAATGGACAGCAATTTCTGGGAAGACTGGGATGATGATGATAATTGGTAAACTCAACCATATCGTTGCCAGGGTGGCTCCCTAAGCTGACAGTGGGGTAATGCAAAATTTCCGTAATTACTATGAAATTCTCCAGGTGCCCAAAGAAGCATCCATAGAGGAGATTAAGCGTTCCTATCGTAAACTCGCTCGCCAATATCATCCTGATCTCAATCCGGGGGATAAGGCGGCAGAAGATCGCTTTAAAGATATAGGTGAAGCCTACGATGTTTTATCCGATGCCGAGAAGCGATCGCAATATGATCAATTTGGCCAATATTGGCAACAACAGGGCTTCCAAAAAACCAGTCAGCCACAAACAGGCAAACGCTGGGGAGAAAAAGCCAGTTCTGCTGCCTCGGATAAGGTGGACTTTAGTGAGTTTGCCGATTTTCAAGAGTTTTTAGATCAGCTCCTCGATCGATCCTATACCCCTAAAACGAAGGGGAGTAAATCCCCTAAATCAGCAAAATCCCCCCGGATGGGTCGCCGAGATGCTGAAGCCCGATTGCAGTTACCCTTGGAAAAAGCCTATGCTGGCGGACGCGAACGCATCCGCCTAGAAGATGGTCGTTCCCTGGAAGTGAATATGCCCATGGGCATGGTCTCTGGCCAGCGCATTCGCCTCAAGGGACAGGGAAACAGTGGCGGTGACCTTTACCTGAAAATAGAAGTCTCTCCCCATGAGTTCTTTCGCCTAGAAGGCAACGATATTATTTGTGAACTGCCAGTTACCTGCGCCGAAGCCGTATTAGGAGGCCAAATTGAGGCCCCCACGTTAGATGGTTGGGTGAAAGTGACGATTCCCAGTGGCGTCCGCTCAGGACAACGCTTACGCTTAGGCGGCAAGGGCTACCCCAGCGAAGGCAAACGCGGCGATCAACTCCTAGAAATTCGGATTGAATCGCCTAAAAATATCAGCCCCCGTGAACGAGAACTCTACGAGCAAATTCGCCAAATTGAAACCTACAAACCCCGTGGGAATTTGCCTGTTTAACGTTTAGCTAGCTTTTTGTTTTCTACCTTCCGCAGACGTACCGATTGGGGGGTCACTTCCACCAACTCATCAGAGCCGATATATTCTAAAGCCCGTTCTAAACTCATATCCACCGGAGTTTGCAATTGCACCAGTTCATCTCCGGTAGCACTGCGGTGATTGGTGAGGTGTTTGGATTTGCAAACATTAAGGTCTAAGTTTTGGGGGCGGTTATGTTCCCCCACGATCATGCCTTTATAGACCTTGACCCCTGGTTCAATGAAAAAGACACCGCGATCTTCAGCATTCTTGAGGGCATAGAAGGTAGCCGTCCCCTCTTCAAAGGCAATCATCACGCCATTGCGGCGAGAGGCAATGTCACCCGCCATTGCCCGATAGTCGAGGAAACTATGGTTCATGATTCCATCGCCACGGGTCAGGCGCATAAATTCACCCCGGAAACCAATCAGCCCTCGCGCCGGAATCACAAACTCTAGCTGAGTGCGACCATTGCTGACTTGCATATCTTGCATTTCGCCCCGGCGTTGACCCAGTCGTTCGATACAGCCGCCTACGGCCTCTTCAGGGACATCTAAAACGAGGTACTCGTAAGGTTCACAGGGTTGGCCATTCACTTCTCGGTAGATCACCTGGGGTTGGGTGACCTGAAATTCATAGCCTTCGCGCCGCATGGTTTCGATCAAAATTCCTAGATGCAGTTCCCCTCGACCCGACACGGCAAAGCGATCCGGGGAATCCGTTTCTTCGACCCGCAGAGCAACATTGGTTTCCAATTCCCGCAGGAGGCGATCTCGAATCTGCCTAGATGTCACAAAATCCCCTTCTTGACCCGCAAAGGGGGAATCATTCACACAAAAGGTCATCTGTAAGGTTGGCTCATCCACCTTAATCAGGGGTAAAGCTTGGGGTTCATTAGGACAGGTGATGGTTTCACCGATATTGGCATTGGCAAAACCTGCGATCGCCACAAGATTGCCCGCCGTTGCCGTGGCCAACTCCACTCGTTTCAGTCCCTCAAAGCCCATCAGCTTGCTCACCTTGGCTTTGACCATCTCCCCATTTTCGGTAATCAACGCTGCCTGTTGACCCATATTGATCGTGCCATTGTGAATTTTGCCAATTACAATCCGACCCAGATAATCAGAGTAGTCTAGGGTGGTTACTTGCACCTGTAAGGGCTTGTCTGGATCACCCACAGGGGGCGGCACATGGCGCAAGAAGGCTTCAAACAGGGGCTTCATATCCTCCCCTGCTGCTTCTAGATCTTCCTTGGCATAGCCATCTAAGCCTGAGGCAAACAGGTAAGGAAAATCACACTGATCATCATCTGCCCCTAATTCAATAAATAGGTCTAAGACCTTATCCACAGCTCCGTGGGGATCAGCTTGGGGACGGTCAATTTTATTCACCAAGACAATGGGTCGCAACCCCTTTTCCAAAGCTTTTTTGAGAACAAACCGAGTTTGAGGCATAGGACCTTCATTGGCATCCACAATCAACAGACAGCCATCCACCATGCCTAAGACACGCTCAACCTCACCACCAAAGTCGGCATGTCCGGGGGTATCCACAATATTGATCAAAGTCTCTTTGTAGGTGACCGCTGTATTTTTAGACAAAATTGTGATGCCCCGCTCTCGCTCCAGATCGTTGGAGTCCATGACGCAATCGGGAATCTCTTCGCCTTCTCGGAAGGTGCCTGCTTGCTTGAGCAGGGCATCCACTAGGGTAGTTTTGCCGTGATCAACATGGGCAATAATGGCAACGTTACGGATGGGCAGAATCGTCATACAAAGGATCCAAGAACTAAGCAACTAAAGAATCCAACAATCTAGATTGATGCAAACCTAGGGGGGAAGACCGCCCCGGTCGAAAAAAACCTTTAAGATTCTTTAACAATTTTAGACTGATTCTGTCCTAAACTGCTGCCTATCGATTTAAGCTCACTGAGCGGCCTTACGTATTTAATCACAGCATTGATGTAATGCCCCGTTCCAGTGCAACTTAGGGTTAAGCGCTTTTTGGCGGGTCACCATCAAATCGGGCAAAAGTAGTATCATTCGGATCTACAGACCTTATCCTGCTTGAACTTTCCTGCCCCTTGCCAGATTGAGAACTAGTTTGGGATGATGAGGTTTGACTATTAGGGCTAGATTGACCGCTAGACGCCTTATTAGTAGACATGAGTGAAAATTTAAGTAACTACGATGAGGATAACGGTTGTGCAGTAAAAGTTCATGTTCTTAATCTGGGGAGATCTATCCAAACGACGGTCTATTGACTATGGGAGTCTGACTGTAGCTTGCTTCCCGCAGAGTGGATCATCTCGAAAGAGGGGGGCAACCCACAGAACCCTATCTACGGAGATTAGGATATGCGCTCCCATCGGAACTTTCTTTCAAATTCTTGAATGGGCACATCATTGATGCTAGCTTCACGTTTCCGCATCAACCCATTGTCTGCGAACTCCCATTGTTCGTTCCCATATGCACGATACCAGTAGCCAGAATCATCATGCCATTCATACTCAAAACGAACAGAAATTCGATTCTCTGTAAAACTCCACAACTCTTTCTTCAACCGGTAATCTAGTTCTTTTGCCCACTTCCGTTTTAAGAACGCCTTGATTTGTTCTCGTCCGCTAAAGAATTCCGCACGATTGCGCCATTGAGAATCCTCGGTATATGCCAAGGCAACTCGCTCTGGATCACGGGTATTCCAGGCATCTTCAGCCGCCTGTACCTTAGCTTTGGCAGTCTCTAGGGTAAATGGAGGTAGAGGTGGTTTAGTTTCCATTTTAAGGACTCCTATTGCGAACTAAGTTTAGATAATGGAGATGGAATTACCAAGAACCCATGCGATGCTCTTTCAGAGCGGCTTAGCCAACGAGAAATGGTGAAAATTCTGGGATTGACCAGCGCAAAGGCAGGCTACCTTGCACTCGATATCCCTGATCGAGCTGGAATCGCAACAATCGCTCTGCCCTTTCATAAGCAAGAATCTCAGCCCCTTCCCAAATGACTTCGGCGGTGCCTGTCAAGTAAAGTAGATCGCCTTGATCAAAATCCATAAACAACAATCCCGCACGAGGATTCAGTGCTAGGTTACCAAAGGTATTAAATTGATTGTTGCCAACGAAATCAGGAATCGTTAGGGTGCGTTGGCGCAGCCTCTCCTCTGGAGAATCGCCATCAATCCTGACAAAACCGGGCTTACCGCCCCGGTGGGAAACATCAACACCACTGGCAAGTCCCGCTAATTCCGCTTGATAAGCAGTTGCAATAAAGAATGTGTCGGCTGCTGCGATGATTGTTCGCTCTGGTTCCCCAAACTGGTCTATCGAGTGTACAGGTTTGGCTGTTTGTGGATCAAATTCAGCCAATTGCGATCGACGGGCTTGGATGTACTGGGGACAATTACCAAAACATTGCCTTACCTGTACCTCAAAGCCATCACTTTGAGTTGCAATCACCGTCCCGTTTAATCGGTTCCGGCGACGCGTGGATAATTCGATGCCCAGTAGACCAATGTCAATGCCATTAGCAAGAGTAGTTGCTAGCGGATCGCCAAACAGGGGTTTTGCGGCAACGTGCAAGGTGCGATCGCTAGGAGATGAGAGAAAACCTGGATTCCCAACCAAAATAGAAGCCCAAGGACTGCCTATTGCATCGACCGTTCCCGCAATCACATAAGGCAACTGGGCAAAAAACTGACGATGTTGATCGGGAAGAAAGTCTCGAATCCCCCGCCGCCCTTGTTTATCCATCTGTTCCTGGACTCCCAGGCGAGCTTGAATTGCCAATTCGCCCCTGTGAAAAGGGGATTCAGTGCGTGTCCAGCCAGAGATTGCCATTGTGTTTTTCTCCTTTTGGGATGCCTTAAGTTGAAGTAGCCTACAGTCCTGCCATTGAGGTGTAACCCGGCAATTGCTTAACCCGATCGATCCAAGTCAGCACAGAAGGATAGGCATCCAGATCAATTTTTCCATCTCGTGCCAAGGCAACATAAGGAAAGACAGCAACATCGGCGATTGTGGCACGCTCGAACTCTAACCAAGTGTGTATCCTCAAGTGCTGATCCAATTGAGTCAGAATGTACTCTGCTTTTTGATGAGCGCGTTCAATGTTGATGCTAGTCGCACTAAATAGATGGTAGAGCCGTGCATTTTCTGGTCCTTGACGGACTTCTCCAGCGGTTGTTGATAACCACCGAATCACTTGCGCTAACGGCAACGCATCTAGCGGCAACCATTGCTCATCACCGTACTGCCGTGCTAGGTAAACTAAAATTGCCTGAGCATCAGCCAGCTTTGTCGCATCATCAATCAGAAGAGGAACCTGTCCAAAAGCATTGAGTGCCAAATATTCTGGTGATTTGTGCTCTCCCTTCATTAGATCTACTTTGATCCATTCATAATCGATGCCAAGTAGTTCTAAAAAAAGGCGGACTTTGTAGCTGTTCCCAGACATTTCATGACCGTAGAGCTTAATCATGATGAATCCTCCAAGTTGGATAAGAACAAAATTGACTGATTGTACCGTTCGTTCGGTCTAGCTAAACTGTACCGTTCGTTCGGTATAATGTCAACAGATTCTTCCAAAGTTACTTTTCATGCCTAAAGACACCTACATTCCCTGCTTGCTGCAACTCTTTCGGCAATACGGCTACGACGGAGCGACACTGGCGAGGATTTCTGAAGCGACGGGGTTAGGAAAGGCAAGTCTATATCACCACTTCCCTGGAGGCAAGGATGAAATGGTGCAGGCGGTGATGGATTATTTGGAGCGATGGTTGGCGGAGAACGTCTTGCCGAGTCTGCAAGGCAATGGCACTGCTCTAGAAAAACTCCAACGGATGTGCGATCGCTTGAGTGAACTCTATGAAGCAGGTCGCCAGCCTTGTATGTCGGCAACATTACTGTTGGGATCAGCGCGGGATCTCTTTCACGCTCGCGTTCAGGCTAGATATTGTGCGTGGATTAATTCAGTAGCGCAGGTTTTGGTGGATGCAGGGCTTAATTCCACTACGGCTCAGCAGCGCGGAGAAGATATGGTCATTACAATCCAGGGCAGTTTGATTGTGGCGCAAGGTTTGGATAATCCTGACATTTTTCAGCGATCGCTCCAACAACTACCGCAACAATTATGCCGAAATCTAGCCACCTAAAACTTTAACTGGTCTGATACTTTTGACTTGTTTGCGATCACCCAAAACGGCAATCTGAACCCACATTCCGCTCTTCTGGAAGGCAAAAAAATAATTAGTACGAATGAATGACGATCCTAGCGATCAACGTTCACTTGATTCTCAATCATTTCATCTTATTGAGAATATGGATTGATTATCTCAA